>CALDUB010000361.1 GCA_937923465.1 uncultured Saprospiraceae bacterium | reverse complement strand
CGTTTCATTGATAAATGTATTTCCATTATTGACGATACTAAAGCTGTAATTTATTGTATCTCCGATATAAGCAAAACTATAATTAGTGGTATCGATGCCGCCAGTATAGAAAAATCCGTCGTCTATCTCTATCGAACCGATAGTTAAATCAAGCAGTGCATCAGGGTCTGTTTCTTCACAAATAATCAGTTCTGGTATATTAAATTCAACAATTTTTGTCGTGCAATCTTCCGAACCTCTATATTCTAAAATATAAGTTTCTCCAATTGCACTTTCCGCAATACGAAACGGTTCGCCTGTTAATATACTCTGATAAAGTCCGTCCTCTCCAGGAGTAATATATCTATGAATATTTGTTTCAACATCATTATAAAAAGTAACATCTAAACCTACAATTGGCTCTCCCCACTCATTTACATCACAAACATATTCATAGCTTTCAATACCATAAGCACAATCAGGTGAACTGATGAAAAAGGGTTCGAATATTTCATTATTAGACTCATCCGTTTCAACAATTACTTCATCTACATCAGCAAAAACAATAATGTTATAATTATGCGGATTAGACGTTTGCGAAGCAAATGTACTTTCGATAATTATTTCTTCATCAGGTAATAAAGTAGGAATAAGGCGATTATTAATCTGATAATTACCAGACGAATAGGAAATACCAAAGCTGCGCTGTTCAACAATATTAAAAGGCTCAGAGATTTCTTCTCCAATATTTTTTACAGTGTATGAGTAATTTAAAAATTCTCCTTGTACGACTGCTTCATTTTCCAAGACCAAGTCTATGACAACAATATCAGAAAGCCCTGTTTCTATCTGTAAATCTTTTTGATAAACCGCCTCGTCATCCTCTTGTGGAAATATTCCATTGCCATTGTTAGGTGAGCTGTCAATATCTGGAAAAATGGATGCTCCCGTGACTTGTGAAAAAATTCTGTAGTCTTCTGCCAAAGTGAAAACACCCACTGTAAGAGTTGCTTCTTCATCGGGTAAAAGTTCACTAACAACCCAATTAAAGCTATCATCTGAGTCATAAAAATTTAAAACCTCTCCCTCTGAAAGTTCTGGAAAATTCGTGTAATTAAGAGCATTTTTGTCCATCCGAGCACTGACATTTATCGCTGGTAAATTACTTGTGTTTTTAAACGTAAACACCGCCGTTCCTGTACTATATATACCTGGCATTTCTACTCCGTCAGCGGTAGCAACGTACAACTCTAAATCACCAAAACCAATAGTCTGCGTACATGGTCCGGCAAACTGAACAATCGTATCACAAAACATCAAATTGCTGTCATCTTCAAATTTAATTTCATAACCAGAATTTGTATTCGATAAACCACCTGGGATATTATAGAGCGTATGAAAACCCGAAGTATACTCAAGTGTATCTTCGTAAGCCGAACCGAAAGGTCCTTTTACAAAATAACTGCCTTCTCCGTCCACCCGAAAAGTTACATCAAAATAATCATCCGAAAAGTCATCAGGTGTACCATTATCAAAGCAATCACTGACCTCTACATAAGCCTCTTCCAAATCACAAGTTGGTCCCTCTCCTCCCCCACCATCGTTACCCGCTGGAAAAGTTAAAAATGCCTCGTCATCTTCCAATCCCTCGCAACAAATACCGTTGCCTGGACTACTATCACTATCTGTCATAGCCATACTTTGAATTTGGCCATAAAAGGTGTTAGAATCTGCTAAGCTGAAAAAAGTGAGTGAAAAAGTTGCCGCTTCGCCAACCGATAAAGTTCCGACATCCCAAGTTCCTACCAAAGAACCACCGTACACATCAGACAGCTCACCTTGCGAAACTTCGGGCGTAAATTCCCCCGCAATCGCCGCGCCTGACGGAATATTAAATGCCAAAACAATCTCGTTTGCGGCATTCTCGCCCGTATTTTCAACGGTCGTTGTGATTGTAATGTATTGGTAAATACCCGCATCAGGATTGTCAGCGGACATGGAGATTTCTAAATCTGTTTCGGAGAGAATGGAAGCTGCCGATAAATTGGCAAACGAAAAAAGAATGGCACATAGCACCACCAAGGAGTTAAATGGGTAATTCATCAAATTTTATGTTTTCTTAGAAGTTGTTTGAGTTTAAGTGTTTTTCTATAGGCGGAAAATTGTCCTCATATAGGAATTTAATTAAATTCAAATAGCTTCTTAACAGTCAATAAACTGGAAACGAGGTGTGGGAGGTATTCCTGCTTCCTGTCATAAACTTAAAGATAATTGACGACTGAGATTACATTTTAGACGGAGTGTTTGGTCTTTTTTTAATAATTACCTGAATCAAGGGATTTGTGATTTACGAACAAAACGAGGGAAAGTAAAGTGTATTTCTTATAAGCAGTAGTCATGTGTTTTTGAAGGCAAGATGTATGTTATGTTAAATTGTTTTTACCTTCAAACTCCGTAGTAGCATGGACGCTTCTCAATATAAAGACTACATCCTCGTTTTACTCTTTGTCAAATACATTTCTGACCACTATGGCGCAGACGAAGACAGTCTTATCCGAGTCCCCCAAGGAGAAGATTATAAGATGGTGGTTTTGCCGACTTAGTTTTTTGGAAAAACAAAGACAATATTGGCGATGAAATGAATACCTGATGCGCAATTTTGCCACCGATTCGCCTCTTTCTCAAATAGGAGCAGATTGTAAGTGACCAATAAAGAACCTACGACCAGTTTGTCCTAGCTGTCTATGTTACATAAACGAAACCCTCCTTTTACAATCGAGGAGTTAAAACATCTGTTGGAATAGTTGACTTATCAATTGTTTTACTTTATTGTAATTTTCTTGTGAGAAAAATGCAATAAAGTAGAATGCTATTTCTTATAAAGAAGGCTAAAAATTCGCTCTTCATATCCAACTGCATCCTCCCAAATCCCATACCCCTCTGTCACAACCCCCCAACACCCAGAAATATCATCCGACTCAAAATCCATTTTCTCCCCTTTCCTTAAGGCATCCCCTACCAAGCCCTTCTTCCGACTCGCAAAACCTAACATCGCGAACAACAGCAAAGCCAAATGATAATTGTAAGTACCTTCAGGTATCTCCCCTATTGACCTAAATAAATACGTCTCAGCTAATACATAATTTTTTTCCTCTATAAGACTCGGTATTAAATCAAAATAAAAGCTAAACACCACAGTAAATGGCATAATTTCTAAGGCTCTATTCCTGAAGAATTCTAAGGCTTCTTCACATATATTTCGTACTGTAACTTTATCACCTTTTAGCTTGTAATAAAGAGATTTCATCATGTAATAAAAAAGTCTAAAACGATAATTACTGTTATTTTCAGACCTCCTATTAACATCTAAGTAAATACTTTCAAATTCTACAACTTTACTTCCTGTTCGAGCTATCATTCCTAATTTAATGTAGGCCATATGCGCAGCTAATTCATCTGATAAGTTTCTTTCGTATTTAGAAACTTTCACTTTGTACTTTTTAAATTTCGTTTTATCTGGTTCTATTACTGCATAATGATTTGCCAACTCTCTACTTAATCTCAAACTAATTTCAATCAATTCTAACTTTTCACTACTCATTAATACCTCTTCTGCCTGCTTAATTCCTATATCACGTTTTCCCGAATGTAGCAAAGCTTCAACATGTAAACATTTCTGTGAAATTTGTAAAACTTCTCGATAGTAGTCAGAACATGAAAGAATAGCGTTATTTATTTCTTGCTGTACATTATCTTCTAATATCCGTTGTAAAGCACTCAATATATCTTTACTCTTCTCTTGCTTTGACCACATTTCTTCTGACTCTCCAAACAACCAGTATGGGTTCAATCGCTGCCCCGTACGCGGATGCACACAATTTCGTACTAAGCTTTCAATCATCTTATGTCCGGGGTTCTGACCACCATTTATCACTGATGACATCGTAGAAGGAGAAATATCTATCTGTTTGTCCAGATTCATTCCCATTCCCTTCACTACCTTCTTCAAAATTATTATTCGCTCTCTCATTATTTTTCAAATTATATGTTTGTAAAATTCAAAAAAATCGTGATTAAGTTAAAATTTTGCCCAAATAATTATACATTAGATTCATAATTACTTGATTAAGTAATATTTTGGTGTAAAAATATAAATTTATTACGCATGTTGAAGAAAATCCCCAGAAATTTTAAATATCGTATCAATGCACTCCTCCACGAAAAGCCAGGTACGCTTAAAGAAAAAGTGGAAACGCTCGCTTCCGCTATCAATCTCAGCCCTCACATGGTCAACAAAATTAGACTCTACAAATGGGGGGACAATGGCTCTGCCAATACGGACCAAATTTGGGCAATCGCGCAATATTACAATACAACTCCTGCTAAAATCCTAAATCCTCCACCAGATTTTATCTGTGAAGAAAGAGCCAATGCAGAAATGGCTTTAAATTGAAAATACAACACATTACTTTCGGCTAAATTACACACATGTACTCCCCTACTCAAAAAACAATCACAATTATTTGTCTCTTCTTGACAAGTACCCTCACTCATGGCTTTGCTACTTCGAGCTGCAATAATATCAATGTTCCAGACTCTCTGCCTGCCACCAATTTACTCTTCGAAGCCCTCGATACTTTTCATGCGCACAAGTTAGCTGCCGACCTCGCTGAGTTTGAAGAGTCAAACCAGGGAAACTGGATGAATTATTTGCCTTCTGCTGGCATCGGATATGCGCCCGTTTATAATGCATCAGAAAATAGCTTCACCGCCAAACCGCGTCCTTCAGTTTCTTGGTCAATCAATCAAATTTTTACTGCCAAAAAACGCAAAGAAGCTCTCCTTGCTAAAAAACGCAGTATCTCCGAAAATTCATTGTTACAAAACCAATATAACAAAAGAAAGTTGAACCGTCTCTTAATCAATTACCAAAGATTAAAAGAGGACCTCAAAGAAAGAAAAAGGCTCTTCACCATTGAAGAGGAATTATTTGAATACTATGAGAAGTCTTATCAAAACCTCGACTTACTACCCTCTCAATTTCTTCTCAAAAAGAGAGACTTCCTCCACAAGAAATACGAGATACGTATCGCAGAGACAAAAATTAAAAATGCAGAAGCAGAGATTTTAGAAACAGCCTGCTTTCACACACACGGATTTAGTAACCACAGATTTGAAACAATCGAATAAGAAATTTTTTAGCCCTTGTTTTCGGAGGAGTCATCCTCTTTGCCTGAACTTCGCGAAAACTGTTACGAAGCTTTTATCAGCTTCGTACAGTTTTCATTTTTCCGTTCGTTGAGATACTCCAAAAAAACCAAGACTCCTATGTCTAAGACTTCATAATTCAGTATTGCGGCGGTAAAATAAGCTTATTAAAATCATAATCACTAAACACGTCTTCCTCGTCAACCGTCAACCGTCAACCGTCAACCGTCAACCGTCAACCGTCAACCGTCAAAATAATAATCACTACACAAAAAATCAAAAATACTATGGCAAAAATTAGAAAAACACGAATCACAAAAGAAGAGTATCAACACCTCTTACAAACCGACCGTCCTGCACTCATCGACTATCTATTTAGCAAGCCTGAACCCAAAGCCCTCAAAGCTGAAGCCGCTATAATTGGTGCTTGCCTCTTTTCTGCACAATCCGGTTTACCCACTGCCATGCGCTACCTCAAACACTCCGACTTCCACGACAAACAACATCAAACCCTCTTTAGAGCAATGACTACTCTGATTAAGAGCAATGATAAAGTAGATTTATTAACCGTTACCGACCAAGTCCGAAAAATGGGCTTACTCGGTGACCGCCTCAATCCTCCCAAAAATCTAAAAGGCATCAAAAGAACTCGCTTCGTTACTACCGCCATATCTGCTACAGAGATTATTGAACCTACTCTGCACGTCGGCTCTTCTGCTCACATCGAAAGTCATTGCAAAATTGTCAAAGAACAATCCATGCGCCGCATGCTCATCGATGTAGGTGTCAATTTGATTCGAGATTCTCACGATTTGTCTAAAGATATTTTCAATCTATCATCTGACTCCGTTCGCACCATTCGCATCAACACCCCAGGGACTATTCTCAAAATAGAAACCATGAACGAAGCAATGACGGCTGGGAGTCTCGCTCCGCCTGCCAAACAAATCCTCGGCAACTTAGTCAAAGAGAACGAAGTCGCCATCTGGTTTTCTGACCCTGGTACGGGCAAATCTGTCTGCGCTTTCCAAATTGCTGATGCTGCTTCCCGTGGCGTCAATGTCTTTCCCGAAACCGATGACCCCAACCTCAAAAATGAGTGCGAACCTAAAGATGTCATTGTCTTTGATTTTGAAATGGAAAACAGCGAACTCTTTGCTCGCTATTCCAATAAAGATGGACAACGGAAAAAATTTAATGACCGATTTCGTCGAGTATCTATCAACGAAGATTTTCTCAACTATGATGATGCCGATGAACTCATCATGTCCGAAATCACCACCGCTATCAATGTCCTCAAACCCCAACTCGTCGTCATTGACAACATCACCTACATTTCTTCAGAA
>CALDUB010000360.1 GCA_937923465.1 uncultured Saprospiraceae bacterium | reverse complement strand
AACCCGCCGCTAATTGACGTTGTAAAAGAGGAACAGCATCTAATTTGTCTTCTGCTTGTGCATTCTTCTCTGGCATATCTGCCAAATGCTTGCGTTTTTCTTCTAACCATTTGCCATATTCGCGACGCTTGCAAATGATTTCTTTTAATTCATCATCACCAATAATGCGGTGTTCATCCAAATCTGCGATGAGCATTTTCCCTGGCTGTAATCTGCCTTTATAGACGATTTTCTCCGCCGGAACTTCCAAACAACCCGCTTCAGAACCCAAAATCAAACGATTGTCATCTGTCAAAAGGTAACGAGAAGGACGCAATCCATTTCTATCTAAAGTCGCCCCAACCAATGTTCCGTCGGTAAAACAAAGGGAAGCTGGTCCGTCCCATTGTTCGATTAAATGCTCATGAAATTCGTAAAAATCCTTTTTGTACTGCGCAATATGTGGGTCGTTTTGCCAAGCCTCTGGTATCATCATCATCAATGCATGTGGCATTGTACGACCATTTTTCACCAAATATTCTAACACCCCGTCAAAGCTGCCTGAGTCTGAGTGGTGTGCTTCTACAATAGGTAAAATCTCCGCTACTTGTTCTGGCGTGAAGACTTTTGAAATCATATCCGCCTCACGTGTTTTCCACCAGCGAATATTTCCTTTTACGGTGTTTATTTCGCCATTATGTGCTATGCAGCGAAAAGGTTGGGCGAGTTTCCACTTTGGGACTGTATTTGTAGAAAATCGAGAGTGAACTAAAGCAATCGCAGATTTGAACAAGGGTTCTTGCAAATCTTTGAAGTAAGAACGGACTTGTGTAGCGGTCAATTGACCTTTGTAAACCATCGTACGAGATGATAGAGATGCAAAGTAAAAGTCTTCACAACAATCATCAAATGCGCGACAGACTGCTTTTGTAACCGCGCTACGGAGATAGTACAAACGACTATCTAATTCTTTGTAACGCGCGCCGTCATTGGCTTTGACGAATACTTGTGCCATGACGGGTTCAGTGCTGCGAGAAGTTGTACCGAGAATACTACTTTTGACAGGAATGGTTCTATACCCCAATACGGTCATATCATTTTCCGCAAATTTCTCTGCTAAAACGTCCATGCAGCGTTTACCTTGAATTGGGTTTTGAGGTAAGAAGGCAACACCAACTCCATAATC
Source organism: uncultured Saprospiraceae bacterium (assembly GCA_937923465.1). Lineage (GTDB taxonomy): Bacteria > Bacteroidota > Bacteroidia > Chitinophagales > Saprospiraceae > JAHDCG01. Next base: position 6,042 of record CALDUB010000360.1, on the reverse strand, counting down.
TAAGTATTCAGGCAATTGAACGCCTTTTCGACGCATTTCTGATTCCAAAAATTCGTGTGGAATTTGAAGTAAAATACCTGCACCATCACCACTATCTTCTTCGCAGCCACAGGCACCACGGTGTTCCATCCTCTCTAAGATGGTAAGGGCGTCGGCTATAGTTGTATGTGATTTCGTACCGTTGAGGTCGGCTATCATACCGATACCGCAAGCATCGGATTCGAGTTGCGGTGTGTATAATCCTTGGTTCAATTGCTCACTTTCTTTCATTTCGTTGTTTATTTTGTGTGTACACTCTAATTCTGAGGGAGTACCGTCTGTATTTCGTCTTTCCGTTACTATTCTATTTATGTGAGAAAGGCTGCCGAGTCCCATAGACTCGGCAGCTACACTCAACTTCCTTACTGTTGTATAATTTTTTTTCAATGTTGTCGGGTGATTTCTGGTGTTTTTCGACCCCCTAATCCCGAAGGCTTTCGGGATTAGGGGGTCTTATCACACTTAAAACCCATAAACCGCCGCAAAAATAAATCGCGGTGAAGTCGCTGAAAACTCAGCAGCCTCTCCTTCATCTGTCGATACTTCAAAAATATCAGCAGATGCGCTATCTAAGCGAAATTCAGGTATCAAGGTCAACTCTCCAATCTTGATATTGGCAGATAATGTCGTGGCGAAAACGCTGACTTCATCAACTGCTTCTGTCAATACTGATTTGTCAAAAACTGCATCTGCACCGTCATTAAAGTATTCACCACGTAGACCAATTGTAAAATTGTCCGATGCCGCAAAACCTAAGTACAACGCCCCACCAAACCAACTCACATCTTCTATATTCTCTTTGCTATCAGTTGCGATATTCTTTACTGTTGAATTCACACCAAGAGTAAATTTATCACTCAATTCAAAAGCAGCAGTCAAGTCAACTTGATTAAAAGTCACTGTATCTACTCCGTCTGTACCTGTGAGATAATTTAAGTAAATATCACCTGCATCTAAAGAATAAGAGACTTGTGCACCGAGGTGTTTTCCGTCCAAAACATCAAATTTACTGTCTGTGTCATCAAAGAGACCGACCATAAGTCCTAATTTATCATTTACAGCATAATCCACTTTAAAACCCGTATGAAAAAACGGTCCATAAGAGAACATATAAGAAGTACTGTAATGAAAATTAGCAGCTGGGTCGATTAACTCATAACCGACATGTGTCCCAAAATTACCCGCAGTAAATGTTAAAGCTTCGACTGGCGAATAAGTAACAAATAACTGTTGTAGATTAGGAAAATTACCTCCGTTTGCCGCGTTTGCACGCGGTCCAAAGCCAATATCAGCACCAAAGCCGACTTTTCCAGCACTCTTTGCTAAGGCAATTTTCGCCATACCAAGAGAGAAGGAATTTTGGTCGCCTGTGAAGGATGTTAATCCAGGAGCGATACCGTTAAAATTTGTTTGATAATATACATCAAGGCTACCCGATACTTCTAAAGGGTTATTTTTTGTTGAGTCAATTGTCTCTTGTGCAATGGCAGTTGCAACGAAAAGAATTGACAAGAAAAATGTAAATACTTGTTTCATTCTTGAAAAATATTTAGATTTGTGATAGTTAGTTTCGATTTATTTCGGAACACGGGCAATCGGTTGGCAGACTGGTTGCCCGTTTTTTGTCTTTATTATTGATTATTTAAAAAATTCTGTTTTTCATGTCGAATGAAAAATAAATACGACACTTCCTATCGGTCGCTTTCGTCTTTATTTTTCTTTCGCCACAGAATTTTTAAAGAAAGAAGAGAGGTCAGGAGCGAGGTGTCAGGCTATTCTAACTTGTCTTAATCTCTGCACAAGTTAGAGCAGCCTGACTCCTGACCCCTCACTTCTCTTACTTAATATCCAAGTTATAAGGTGCTTTCTCCAACTGGTGGTAAGCATTCATCTCATGTTCAGCGATATCCAATCCGCGCTTTTCTTCTTCTTCAGATACACGAATACCAATTGTCTTTTTCAAAGCAAAAAAGATGATAAAAGATACTCCGAAGGCAAATGCACCACATGCAGCAGTACCAATAAGTTGAGATACAAGTTGAGCACCACCTGCCATATCTCCAAAGAGTCCGACAGCTAATGTACCCCACACACCACAAGCTAAGTGTACCGAAGTTGCACCAACTGGGTCATCAATTCTGATTTTGTCAAAGAAAACAATAGAAAATGGAATGATTAATCCTCCAATTCCACCGACGATGATTGCCTCACCTGCTGACATTAAGTCTGCACCTGCTGTGATAGCAACTAAACCACCTAAAATACCATTCAAAACCATTGATAAATCGTGTGTTTTAAACTTCAAAAAGGAAACAAAGAATGCAACAACTGCACCTGCCGCAGCAGCTAAAGAAGTCGTCACGAATACTTTAGATACACCACCTGCATCTGCTGATAAAACAGAACCACCGTTAAAGCCAAACCAGCCAAACCATAATAAGAAAACACCGATTGCTGCTAATGGCATATTGTGTCCTGGAATAGGTTTGATACTGCCGTCTTTGCGGTATTTCCCTTTACGAGAGCCTAATAAGATAACTCCTGCTAAAGCAGCCCAGCCACCTACAGCATGTACTAATGTAGAACCTGCGAAATCGTAGAAACCTAAGGCATCTAACCAGCCACCGCCCCATTTCCACATTCCTGTGATTGGGTAAGCTAATCCGACAAAAAGGATAGAGAAAATTAAAAATGCTTCCAGTTTGATGCGTTCTGCAACGGCACCTGACACGATAGTCGCACAAGTAGCAGCAAACATAGCTTGGAAAATGAAATCTGAGTAAAATGAGTAGTTTCCGTCAGCATAATTGATACCCGCAGCGTCTCCTTCGGGGACATTTAGTCCGAATGAAATGCTGCCGAAAAAGCCGCCTGCAAAATCGCCTCCTGGGTACATAAGATTGAACCCGATAGCGTAGTAGAGTAACAACCCGATTGAGATAATCATTGAGTTTTTGAAAAGGATATTTACCGTATTTTTACGGCGCACTAAGCCAGCTTCTAAGCAAGCAAATCCCAAGTGCATAATGAATACTAAGCAAGTTGCTACGAGTATCCAAAGATTATTTACTGTGTATAATGACAAATCCATGTCGTTTATTTTTTAAGTTGAGTTGTTAGTTTTGATTTTGGTAGTTAAATCTACCAATACTTTAAAGTGCTGACTGGTCCAATTCACCAGTCCTTATACCTATCATTTGCTCAATACGAGTTACAATGATTTTTCCGTCTCCGATTTCGCCAGTATGCGCTGCTTTGCGAATATTACTGACGATTTCGATTTCCTTACTATCAGGAATAATAATTTCGATTTTCATACGAGCGATGTAACCGATATCATAAGCTTGTCCTCTATAAGTAACATGTTCGCCTTTTTGCTTTCCAAATCCCTTTACTTCAAAAAATGTAAAGAAGTTGATTCCGATTTCGGAAAGCGATTCTTTGACATCTTCAAATTTTGAAGACCGTATTATAGCTTCAATTTTTTTCATGTTTATTGATTTTCGTTCTACAGATGAGCGTTTTTATTTTGATATTACAAATGTCGGTTAGTTTTACGTTTTAAAATCTATACTTTTTGTGTATTTTGTTGTTCCCAAACGCATAAAAACCACAGCAAAAATGAACATAAACAACTGACAATCAAACGCATACTCAAAATTAAAATAGGAAACTTTTGTTATGCCTATATCACAAACGGACCAGTTATTTTCTTTGATAAAGTCGCTCACTAAGTCTGAAAAGCGCAATTTTCGGCTGTACGTTAACCGTATGGCAGATAGTAAATCCGCATCGTACATTCAGCTTTTTGATTTATTAGACAAGCAGAAATCGTTAGATGAGGAAGAAATATTTCGGAAAATAAAAGGACTGGACAAGAGTAAATTTTCTAATTTGAAGCGGCACCTATACGCACAGATTATGACAAGTTTGGAACAAATCCATACACCTAAGCGAGTTGATTTGCAAATACGCGAATTACTAAACTTTGCGCATATTTTGTATGGAAAAGGGCTTTATCTACAGGCTTTAAAGATTTTGCAGAAAGCGAAAATGAAAGCGGAAAGAAGTCATTATGATTTGCACTATTTGAGCATCTTAGAGTTTGAGAAAAAGATAGAGAGTCGACATATTACACGGTCAGGAGCAGATTACACTTTGGAGTTGGTAAAAGACTCAAAGATAAAAAACAAGCAAATTATTAGCGCCTTAGACTTATCTAATCTACGGCTTTTAATGCACAATAACTATATTAAATATGGCCATGCAAAAAATGAAGAAGAGGCAGATAAAGTAACTCAAATTTTTACTGACAACATTCCTTATTATGCTAATGAAGAGGATTTGGGTATAAAAGAACGCGCCTATTTGTATCAATCTTTTGTGTGGTATTATTTCATCCTTTTAGACTTTCACAATTGCTACATTTATGCAGAAAAATGGGTAAAACTTTTTAAAGAAAGCCCCTACATGGCAGACCGCGACCCTGACCTTTTGATGCGTGGTTATTACTATCTTTTACTTTCTGCGAATAACAATGGCGATTTAAAAAACTATAAATTCTATTTAGACGAAGTCGAGAAATTTAGAAAAGATAACTACAAAAAATTCAATAATAATTCACAGATTATGTCCTTCCTTTATGTGCATAATGGGCGTTTGAACCGCTATTTTATGGAAGGAAAATTTGAGGAAGGTCTCGAAGCTGTTCCAAAAACACTACGACGTATTAATCGCTATGGGAAAAATATTGACCCACATCGAATTATGATTTTATACTACAAAATTGCGTGGATGAATCTGGGTGCAGGCAAGCCAGATGTATGTGCAGATTATTTACAAAAAATCATTAATTTAGATACTAAAAATCTAAGGACAGATATACAAATATTTACGCGACTGATGTATCTCATGGCACACTATGACCTTAAGAATGAGGATATTATGGAATATCTTGTCAAAAACACAGAAGTGTTTTTTAAACAAAAAGAAGGTATGGACAAACTGCCAATTCTGTGCTTAGATTTCTTTCGAAAAATAGTCAAAACAGCACCTTCAGAACGACAAAAAGTTTTCGTCGTTTTTGAAAAAGAATTGATGCGTTTGCAGAGGAATAGATATGAGAAACGGGCGTTTTTTTATTTGGATATTCCTGCTTGGGTGCAGGGGAAAATAAGGCGCGTAAGCTTGTCGGAAGCAGTAAAGTAGCTGTGCATCCTGCCCGTATTTTGATATGTCATTAATACGGGCAAGATACTACACACTACATCCAATAAGCCTCATACTCCTCTTGAAAAGACAAAGTCTCCATAGACTGCATTCTATCAATAAAAAGGGTCCCATTCAAGTGGTCTAACTCATGCTGTGCAACCACTGCTGCAAAACCTTTCAATTTCATTGTGTAAGCTTTACCTTTTCTATCAAATGCCTTTAATTCCACTTTCGCATGGCGTTTTAAGCATCCGCGAATATTTGGAATAGACAAACAACCTTCCCAACTATCAACTTTCTTTTTTCCTATTGGTTTTAGCTCAGGATTTATCGCAATGACTAGAGAAAAAGCATCTTTATTCGGATAACGTGGATTTTCTTGTACTTCCATTACGAATACGCGCTTTTTGACATCGACCTGAGGTGCTGCAATACCTGCACCGTTTTCGTCACGCATAGTCTCTACCATACTGTCAATAAATTTCTGAAATTTCTTAGTACCAATCTTCGATACTTTTACTGAATTACAAACTTTTCGGAGGACTGGATTGCCCATTTTTGTTACTTTTAATACTGACATAAAAAAGGTTGTGGGTTGTGAGTTGTGAGTTGTGAGTTGAATTTCTAGATAAATTACTGATAATCAAAACCCTTAGGAACGCGAAAAAAATAGATTCAGAATCTGAACAGGATTTTTTGCTCCTTTATCCACCCGTCCGCAAGCGGTTTACTACGTTAAAATGATTTACTAAATCATTTTTGCTACGCACCACTTCGTTCATACTTTGAAAA
>CALDUB010000359.1 GCA_937923465.1 uncultured Saprospiraceae bacterium | reverse complement strand
CGCGACTCTCCCAATTTTCAAAGAATAAGAATAAATTTTCGTTCTCATTATCTTGGTGTAGGTCGTAATCTATACAGCCTTTTTCTGCTCGTGTGGGCTCTATGTTTTTAAGTAATTTTGCTTTTACGAATTCTCTATTCTCTGCTTTAACCAATATTTTGGCTATGATAGTTAGTTTTTGATTTGACATTATTTTTATTTTTATTTAATGAAAATGAGGTAAGACTTCCTTCGCCAACTGCTCTAGAGTTTCCTCCATACCTCGCGAATTAAACCTCAAATTAATCCCAACATGATTAACGCCAATAGCCTTTAAATGCTGCAAATATTCAATCAGATATTTAGCTCCAAGCCTAAATCCTAAATGAATATGCTGAGGTTGAAAATCATCACCCTTCATCAAATCTATATGCAGTGGCTGCATGAATGGTTTATGACTATTTTGTGCTTTCGTAGTTGCGGCTCGCCAATCAATTATGTTGTGCTCTTGCATATATAGGTTCCTCGGATAATACATCCAACCGTCGGCATGTTCTCCAATCCAGTCCACAGACTGACGACTATGACCCGTCACCAACATTGGGATTTTATGCCCAATAGCCTTTGGAAGAATATCAATCTGTCCGTTCAAATCTCCAAAGTGATTGTCTTTTAAAACGGGGAAACCTTCTTGCGCGCTGCGAATATAAGAAAAAGACTCTCGAAATAACTCCCCTCGACTTTCAAAATCAATTCCCATAGCAGGATACTCATCAGGTCTATCGCCCGAAGCTACACCCAAAATTAATCTTCCTTCAGATAGTTGATCAACGGTAGTCGCAGCCTTCGCAATATGAACAGGATGATGTAACGGCAAAGCAATACTGCCAACTGCCAAGGCAATTTCGGAAGTCTGCCCAGCTACATAACCCAAATAAATAAAAGGGTCAAAAGTTTGCCCCGCATCTCCAAATGAAGGCACATTAAACGGTACATCTCTAACCCACAATGCCTTAAATCCTAATTGCTCCACCAATTGCACTTTTTTCAAATGGTCTTTCATGGTCGGCACAGGACTCTGCACATAATTTTCAATAGGAACGACTATTCCTATGCTCAATTGATTGGGCTTGAAGACCGTATTGTAGCCTCTGTTTATTGATTCGAATTCTTTCATGCTATTTTTTCAAAGAGCGATTTTATACAGTTTTGATAACCTCATCAAGAGGTCTTCTTGATTTAGTTTTCACGGCTGGTTGATTCTGGTCTTCGACGTCCCGATAACCAACAGCAACGGCAACTATCGTTTGATAATTCTCTAAGCCTAAAATTTTATCATATTCCTCTGGTTCAATTCCTTCCATGGGCGTAGAGTCAATTTTCATTTCCGCGCAAGCGCTCAAAAGTACGCCTAGAGCCAAGTAAACTTGACGGTCAAACCATGATTTGATTTGCTCTTCTGATTGCGGTTTTAAGAATTCTTTGTAGTAATTGATTGCTCCTGGATGTAAGGTCTCTTCGATTTGCTTTTCAAATAACTCGATGTTGTTAATTCTGCTAAACACAATGACAGTATCACAATCTTCAACCTTACTCGTATTGTGCCAAGAGACTTTAGCTAGTTTATTCCTTGTTTCTTGGTTAGAAACGAAGGTGAATTTCCACGGTTGGCTATTGATAGAAGAAGGACTGAGGCGTAAAATTTCTTTTAATTCCTCTATGTGTTCTAGAGATATCTTTTTTGTTGGGTCATACTTTTTAGTTGTATAACGCTCTTGCATGGATTGAATAAAACTCATAAATTTGTATTTTTTTAACACTATAAAAATTATAGTTACAAAAGTAAGTATAGTTTAAGTATTACGCAATAACGGTCAAAAAGGATAGTAGCACTTTTTCAATAAAAACAACAATATGTATATCGTAAAAGGTAAGAAGTATCCATGCTGTACCAGTGTCACAATGGGAATCATTGGCGGAAAATGGAAAACAGTCATCCTATTTCATTTGATAGATAAGCCACTGAGATATAATGAATTGAGAAAGAAAATGTTTGGTGTGACGGAACGGACTTTGAGTCTGCAACTCAAAAAATTAGAAGAAGACGGTATTGTACAAAGAAAAGTATATACTGAAAAACCTCCTTTAAAGGTAGAATATTCTTTGACTGATTTTGGAAAAACACTCATTCCATTATTACATGCCATTGCAGAGTGGGGAGATTATGTGGTAGAAAATTATGCAGAAACAGAAGGATAAAATAGACAAGACTCATCTAGTAAAAAAATTAGACCCAACCCTCTTCTACTCTACCGTCGTCTTACTTTGTAAATCCCTTTCTCAAAAAAGTAACAAGTCTAATGAAAAATATACAACTTCTCTCTATCCTCGGCTTAGTCTTCATGAGTGTATTCACCAATTGCACTACTAAAGACGAAAACATCTGGTTTGTAAAAAATGAAACAGCCTGCGCAGAAGCTTGGTACAATGAGCCTTGGATAAATCCCCAACCAGCAGTGAATGCTCAAACTTGGCTAGAAATGCAAGGCGTGACGGTCTTAGAGTCAGAGTACGACCCAGCAGGTACAACGCCAGAAGCTTGTAATGCTTGCACTTGTCTATCGGGCGGTGTTTATCGTATACAAGTCGATGCAGAATTTACGGATATTATGGTGAGTGAAGGCTTTATTATGGAGTAAAATATAAATTAGGATTCGTCATGAAGTAATATAAACGAGGGCAAAAAAAACGGCAACACTTTAGTATTGCCGTTTTTTTTGAAAGATATTATCTCATTATCCGTCTACAAATAATGCAGAAATTGAGCGGTGCTCATGCGTATTACGTATTGCACGCGCAAACAATTTAGACGTAGACAGAACTCTAATTTTTTTAGATTCTTTTACGCCAGGAATTGTATCACAAACTATCAATTCTGTTAGTTTTGATTTCTTAATATTTTCGCGGGCAGCACCCGACAAAACGGGATGTGTACACATCGCTCTCACGCTTTTTGCACCTTTTTCCATTAATGCTTCAGCAGCTTTGCAAAGCGTTCCAGCAGTATCAACTAAGTCATCTACCAAGATGACATCCGCGCCTTTTACTTCACCGATAACTGTCATCCCTGCTACTTCGTTTGCTTTCTTGCGGTATTTATCACAAATAACCAACTCACGTCCAAAATGCTTTGCATAAGTACGCGCACGTTTTACTCCTCCAACATCTGGACTTGCAAAAATTACATTTGATAAGTCTTCTCCTTGTAAGAATGGGATATAAACCGCTTCACTTTTTAAGTGGTCAACAGGAATATCAAAGAAACCCTGTATTTGGTCAGCATGTAAATCCATCGTCATGATACGATTACAACCAGCAGCTTGCAGTAATTCGGCAATTAACTTGGCAGAAATCGGCACACGTGGCTTGTCCTTTCTATCCTGACGAGCATAGCCAAAATAAGGAATAACTGCTGTGATATAATCCGCAGAAGCTCTTTTGGCTGCATCAATGAGTAGTAAAAGCTCCATTAAGTTATCCGAAGGAGCATTTGTTGATTGGATGAAGAAAACATAAGAGCCCCGTACTGATTGATTAATAACAGGCTGCATTTCGCCGTCACTAAATTTTTTGACAGTAACATCTCCTAAATCATCTCCGTAGTAATCCGCAATGCGTTCTGCTATGCGGCGAGAACTTGTACCCGAAAAAAGTTTGACATTTGACATCAGAATTGATATTTGCGCAGTGGAAAAACGATATTTTTCTATCTGCTCGCAAAGGTAGATAAATCATTAAGGGAAACGAGAAGAATCTCGTTTTTAAATTAAAAATCAATTAAGTAACGCGAAAAAAATAGATTCATTAAATTTTTAGTGTCTTTCTTTTCGCGGATAACCGCGTTAAAAAAATGAACTATCGCTACGGCTATGCTTAATTTTTTTGCCTTATTCTCCACAAAATAAAGGACGAAAAAAACTTAACAAACTTCTGTTACACGGTACTTAACGTTACATCCTTTCAACATTAGATAGAAATAAAATATCTGTTAAGACAATCTTATAACTCCTCTTTTGGTCCGTGAATTGCCTTTAAAAAGTTAATTTCACTGAACTATTTAGAGAGTACCGACTTTCCAAAGTAGAGCTTTTGTTCTATTTTCGAGAGCACCCCCAAATTTGCAAAACGAAATATAATATTTATGAAATATATTCCTTTTGCTTTCCTTTGCTTGTTTTCTTTGACAAGTTGTGGAGAGCCAAATGTGGATAATCCCTCAAATAACTCGGCTAAAGCCTCTTTAGTAAGTCAAGAGGCAAATCTGTTTAATAACTACTGGTATAGTGGACAAGCAGAATTAACAGGTTATCAATTGGAGCAAAATCGTTATGGTGAAGTCCGCGTTGGTCATGCTGTGATGGTTTTTGTAACAGAACCGTTCTCTGCTGAAAAGCAAGTCAAGTTAGATTATCCTAATCAAGCCCCAGAGTCTGATAACATTTCTGTACTCAAACTGAATGCATTGCGCAAGTTTACAACAGGTATTTATGATTACTCTATGATGAATTCAGTCTTTACGCCTGTTTCATTAGACAAAAATCCTCATACGCTCAAGCTGACGTGTTCTGCTCAAGATTGGTGTGGACATTCTTTTACCCAACTTAATTATCGAGAAGACGGTTATCAATTACAAGAATTCTCTTATTTTGAAGGAGAAGGGGATAAAAATAAAAACTTGGGTGATGCGCTATTGGAAGATGAAATTTTCACGCGTCTGCGTATCAATCCTGCGAGTTTACCTACCGAAAGTGTAGAACTTATTCCTGGTTTATTTTTCTCTCGTACGGCACATGTCAAGTTAAAACCTAAAAAAGCACGGATTTCGTTTAAATCCGAAAAGGAAGCCTCGACGCAATGTATCATAGAATATTTACATTTAGACCGTACGGTAAAAATCGACTTTAGCAGTAATTTTCCTCATGAAATTCTTTCTTGGGAAGAAATTGACAATGGAAAAACAACTGTTCGTGCGACTAAGGCTAAATCCATTCGTAGCCCATATTGGGACCGCAATGCAACGAAGTACGAATATTTGCGAGATAGTCTAGGTATTTAAAAGCTACAACTTTTCAACTCTACAATTTTTGATATGTACGATTTAATCATCATTGGAGGTGGCCCTACGGGCATCAATTGCGCGATAGAGGCATCTAAATGCGGGCTCAATTATTTGGTATTAGAAAAAGGTGTACTGGTGAATTCGTTGTATAACTTTCCAATTAACATGACCTTTTTCTCCACTGCGGGAAAGTTAGAAATCGCAGATATTCCATTCATCGCACATGGGGACAAACCAACTCGTCGTGAAGCCCTAGAGTACTATCGAAGACTTTGTGAAGCATTCAAACTAAAGATAAATACTTATGAAACGGTATTAAGTATGACTGCTACCGATGAAGGTTTTTATGAGATTAAAACAACTAAAGATACTTACCTCACGCATTCAGTTGTAGCAGCAACGGGATTTTATGACACGCCTAGAGAATTAAATGTACCTGGAGAAGAGTTGCCTAAGGTCAAACATTTCTATGATGATGCGCATCCTTATGTTGGTAAAAAGGTTTTAGTAATTGGTGCGGCAAATTCTGCTTGTGATGTAGCTTTAGAGACTTATTACAAGGGCGCAGACGTAACGATGGCGATACGCAAGGATGTAATTTATTCAAGAGTGAAATACTGGATTCGTCCCAATATCGAAAATCGTATCAAAGAAGGTTCCATTAAGGCATTTTTTAATACTCATGTAAAAAGTATACATCAAGATAAAGTTGTACTCGAAACATCAGAGGGATTATTGACTATAGAAAATGATTTTGTTCTCGCGATGACGGGCTACAAACCTGATTATCCTCTTCTGAAATCTCTTCAGCTTCCATTTTCACAGGATGAGAAGCAAATACCTCTACACGATACGGAAACACTAGAAACTCCCCTACCCAATGTCTATATCGCGGGAGTATTAGCTGCAGGACTGCTGACTAGCAAGTTATTTATTGAAAATACAAGGCATCACGGTACCGTTATAGCTGAAAATGTCAAAAATAAAATAGCAAAGACAAAGACTGAATATGCCCTTTCATAAATTCGATTAGGATACAGACCTATGTCTATTATTACATTTTTAAATTTCCTATTCTATTTTTCCTCTTTCATAAAATACCTCATATCTGGTAAAAGATAACAAAGTCCATTCTATACCTTTGTTCTAATAATTTTTTAATAGTATTAAATAGCCAAATATAATAAACAAAAACACAGACAAAGCGATTTTTTAAAACTACATGAGATACTAATTTTTTCCATTCCAAACCAGAATACCTCATTTAGTAAAAATCCTCCCAGAGTTTTGTCTTTTCATCTTACCTTCATAATAGCAACTTTATGAAAGGTTTGGTTTTATTTTACATTTACGAGAAATTATATTGCAAATGCAAGGTTAGAAAGTCAACAATTTTCTAATCGGTGACATAATCAGATAGATTGAGTCACTCTACTATCGTCTTGCAGTCTCTATCAATTAGAGAACTATAAAGTGGCATTGCAACTATGAAATCACAAAGAGGTAAATCTTGAGGTGGGGGTTTTCTTAAAGCCTTGAGATTTATATTTTTTTACAAAGAGCAGTTTTTGGGATGACCTCTCTTCGTTTCTGACGGAGAGAGGTTCCTTTTTGCTTTCAGGTCAAATATCCTTTTCTACGTAAAAAAGCCATAGAAAATTTAATTCCTATGGCTTTTTCTTTAAGTAAACTTAAAACTACTGGAGTCTATCCCATTTCTGAGACTACTTCTTTTACTTCTGGTACCATACGCTTGAGCATACCTTCAATACCTGATTTTAGAGTGACTGTCGCAGAAGGACAACCGCTACAAGAACCTTGTAGGATTACGGTTACGATTCCTTTATCAAAGTGCTTGAACTCAATGTTCCCGCCGTCCATTTCGACTGCTGGCTTAACGTAAGTCTCAATTAATTCCTTGATTTTTACTACAATCTCAGCTTCATTTTCAGTGTATTCGTAGCTCGCGCCACGTTCTGCTTCCAATTTCACCATTGCCTCGTCAAAGCCTTCATTTAAGATGCCTTTGCCGTCTTGGATATAATTTTTGATAAACTCCTTTAACTTTAACATGATGTCTTCCCATGCATAGTTAAATTCCTTTGTAACAGTTACAAAGTTATTTGAGATATAAACGCCTTTCACGTAAGATAAATCAAATAATTCGGAAGCCAAAGGAGACCACTCACGTGCCAACTCTTCTTCGCGAAAGTCTGCTGTACCAGTGTACAACATTTTATTCGTCACAAACTTTAGTGACTCTGGGTTCGGCGTTTGCTCTGTGTAGAGCATTACCGGACTTTTAGTGGCTGTTTTTTCCATGTTTTTCTTTTTAAGATAAAAAGTCTAAAGAGAAAGGAAGAGAACTAATCGTTCTCTATACTATTAACTATCAAACCCACAAGGGTCAACTAATTAACAATAGTGGTCAAATGCCTGCTTTAAGTTATCCGCGATAGCTTCTGCAGGACGACCTTCGATGTGGTGACGCTCGATGAAGTGAACCAACTTACCATCTTTAAACAACGCGATAGACGGTGAAGACGGAGGATATGGTAACAAAAATTCGCGCGCTCGCTCTGTTGCTTCTTTGTCCACACCTGCAAATACAGTGTACACTTTGGTAGGTGTTTTACCATTTTGCAAAGACAATTTTGCGCCTGGACGTGCCATTGCCGCAGCACAACCACAAACAGAATTCACGACTAAAAGTGCCGTTCCTTCTTTCACATCCAATGCCGTATTTACTTCTTCTGGAGTTGTTAAACCTTCAAATCCGAAGTCAGTTAAATCTTTTGACATTGGAGCAACTAAATGTGCAGGATACATACTATATAATTTTGAATGAAGAATTTTAAATATGAAATGGCAATTGCCACTACTTTCAAAATTCCTTATCGATTTTACTATTTTAATTTAAGAATACAAAGGTAAGTCATTTTTAGGCATAAAAACAGACCTGTCTATTAGACTTTACTTTGCAATTACATATACAATGAAATTAGGGAGAAAGTTTTGAAAAAATAGAGTAATTCTCAAACATCTTTAAATTAAAATGCCAGATTTAAGTACTCGGATACAACTATTTCACTATTAAAGCAGGACAATTTTCCGCCTGCTTTCATTTTTAAAACCCTTAAAGACCATAGGGTACTGGCAGTTTTCAGAGTCAAAACAGGCAAAAAAATATTCCTCGCTTGCCGTCAGGGTCTTAGTTCTCGAAATAAATTTGTCCGACTGCTTAAAAGTCAGTCTGCATTTTATCGGAACTCAAATTCAAGTTTGGAGAGAGATATTAAGGAACGCGAAAAAAATAGATTCAGAATCTGAACAGGATTTTTTGCTCCTTTATCCACCCGTCCGCAAGCGGTTTACTACGTTAAAATGATTTACTAAATCATTTTTGCTACGCACCACTTCGTTCATACTTTGAAAATCCTTATTTAGCTAGGCTTCCGACGCTCGGAACGCGGTATACGCGATTTTCAAAACTTGTCCCGACGCTTTGCTCGGGAGCCCAAATTGAAAACAAAACTTCTCTACTCAGATTCTGAATCTATTTATACCGCGTTCCTAAGTGCGATTCTGAATCTTAAATTTAATTCTCTCGTAAAAAAAGGGAAGACCCTGTCGAGTAAACTCGCGGGGTCTTCCAAAACATACTATGAGAAAACAATTTGAAGACGTAAAGCCCTCAAAAAGATTTCTTTTTATCGTTAAGTCCGATAATTATTTGTTTGAGTCTTTTAAATATTTTTCTAGCGCCATGGTCATCGAATTAATACCTGGCTGCGGTGCCTTAATGTTGATTGTTAAATTACGCGCCTCAACAGCATTGCAGGTTGATTTTCCGAAAACTGCGATACGTGTATCCAATTGTTCAAAGGTTGGAAAATTCTCATACAAGCTATCAATACCTTGTGGGCTAAAAAAGACTAAAGCGTCATAAGTCACATCACTTAGGTCAGATAAATCACTACTGACGGTACGATACATCATTGCATCTTTCCAGTTAAATTCGTTTTCATTTAAGAAGTTAGTAACTGTTTTTGAACCCAAATTAGAACAAGGTAATAAGAATTTCTCCTTTGTACGGTGTTTCATCAATGCAGGTTTCAAATCGGCAATAGTTCTCTTACCTGCAAAAACCTTACGCTTGCGGTAAATGATAAACTTTTGCAAATAATTTGCTACAGCTTCTGTCATACAGAAATATTTCGTCTCTGCTGACATTTTCACACGCAGTTCTTCACACATACGGAAAAAGTGGTCAATCGAGTTTTTACTCGTCAATATGACCGCTGTATACTCTCCAGGATAAACCCGTTGCTTTCTAAATTCTTTCCCTGTCAGTCCTTCTACATGAATAAATGGTCTCCAGTCAATCTGAAGACTATATTTATTTTCCAATTCGTAGTAAGGAGAACGCTCAGGTTTAGGTTGAGAAACTAAAATTGTCTTAATCGGCTTTAATTCAAGTCCGTTTGCAGTTTCATCGGTTGTCGCCATTCTACGCAGTTTTTTCTTAGTTTTCAAGTTCTTAAAAAGATATCCTAATTGGTGATTGAAAAATTAATATTTCAAGAAAAAATTCTGATTTATTAATTTGTCACAAGCACAGGAATTTATCAAGAAACAAGTTTTCATATAAATTTGCACCTAAGATAAGAGTCTCTTAGCCTTCTCAAAACATTGCCAAAATTGATTTGTTCAATTCTTTCGAGTAAGTAATACTATCCTTGGTTTAATACTAATCGTAATAAAACCAAAAAAGGTGCAACTTCCACGGTGCAAATATACAACAAAAAGTGAAATTGATGTGAAGCAATGTAACGTCCGCCTATAAAAAATCCTCGCAAAGCACGGAAAAGGTAAGTTAAAACGATGACGCCAACCGTTATCCAGAATGCACTAATTCTCAGATTATCAGGCGCATAGGCGATAAATGCGTTGAGCGGAATGAGGAAAAAACCGAGTACTGCACTAAATATTGTAATAGTGAATGCATATAGGCGCATTTGCTTAGATATGGGAAAAACAATGGCAATTATCTTGATAAATAGATGTTTAAGAATAAAAATCCCCGTAACCACTCCTAAAATAATGAAAAAAGTACTCCAATTTCCTTTCTCCATCAGTCGTAAATCAAAAATATCTGCCGCAGACATGATGAATAAGGTAAGATTGATACAAAAAAGAATATTCATCAATAAGTAAGGAAAATTCGCAATTGTACCCTGCTCTCGATGCATTTGCGTGAGCATGTTATCATTCAAAAATGCACGCCATGTTTTTGCAAAACTATTTCGAAATAATGTAAATGCAACAGTAAGTAGCACTAACATTCCCATAAATGCGACAAAAAAGAACTTACGAAAATTCTCTTTAGTTGCAACTACGTTGATATATTCTTTTTCTACTTCGCTTATCTCTGGAGCTGCTACATCAGGTAGTGGTGCTGGTTTGCTTCGCGCTATATCAAAAGGATTTGCGGGAGTAAAAACAATTTTTCCTGCTGCGCGCTCCGCTTCTTTGGCTGCCTTGATACGTGGCGTTAAATCAAAGGGATTTGCGTCTTCTACTTGCCCAAAAGCAATAGAAACTATGAAGAGCAAAGAGCATAGTATGGAAATACGTTTTATCATCTAGGGGCAAAAATAGAATTTGCTCTCGATTATGAGGTAAGAATAGGTGAATTATTTTTGGTTCTCCGCCAAATTGTCCCGTGCAACGGGACGATTTGGCGGAGAACGTTATTTTTCAACTCTCTAAAACTTTATGCCATAACTAAAAGATGGCAGCATAGGCAAAGAGTTTACTACTCCAACTTGGTCGTCATGAGTCGTTGGATAAGTGAAGAATACATTTTTTCGATTGTAAGCATTATAGACTCCTAAATGAATTTTGTGCTTCAAGCGCTTCTTGTTAAAATGAAAATTAATACCCGCGTCTAAACGATGATAGTCTGGTAATCTATCTGATTTAAGAATAGTATTCTGCCTTAAAATACTGAAAAAAGGAATATCTCGCTCACTAAAAGTAGTATTTTCTTGCATAGGTAGCCCCGATTGGTACAACCAACTCATCGAAAAATCAATAACATTATTGAGTCGATAAGTTGCAGCGGCAGTAATACCATGCCTACTATCAAAAATGTAAGGTGTCTTTTCTCCATTGAATATGCGATTAGAAATGGCATAAGAATAACTCAACCAGCCTGTCAATTTTCCTCGTTGCTGCTCAAAAGTTGTTTCTAATCCAAAAGACTCTCCCCTGCCCTTATCTACAATATCTTCTCGGTTTGTTGCATCAATATTCAACTCAAAAAAACTACTGCCATCCTGAAATAAATCTTGATTAATCTGCAAGACGTTGTTCATTTTTTTGGCATATCCTTCCATGCGCCAACTACTTTTTTGTCCCAAAGTACCTGATGCACCTAAGGAAAATTGCCACGCAGTCGGCGGAGGTGTATTGGGACCTACGGGCACCCACAAATCCTCTGGCAAACCAGAATCTGTTTTTGTTATCAGATGTAAAAACTGTGTCGTCCGAGCGACTGTTGCACTGAGACTTAGTTTATCGCTAAATGAATAATTGGCAGATAATCGAGGTTGAGGAATCAAATCTTTCCTTTCTAAACTAACAAAAGCGGAGAGATGAAGTCCTACATTTAGAGTCCAATTATCTCGTCTATATTCTTCTTCGACATACAGATTAAACTCTCCTGTATTGATGATTGGATTAGATGTATTTTCTATGGGCTCTATTTCTATGGGAAAATTATCTATAGCATTACCTGTAAAACGGATTTCAGAAAACCCTGGAATAAATTTTCGACTAGTCGCATTTAGCCCAAAGCGTAATCGATTGTGTTCATTTAAAAAGTAATCAAAGTCTGTACGGATAGAAACATCTGCTATGTTAGAATTATACAAACTACTAAATGTCTCCGCAAAAGCACCAAATCCTCCAATGGAAAACTCGACATCAGAATCTATCTGACTACGATAAGTAAAAGTGCTAAAAGTTAGAGTTGTATTTGAAAAGAGTTTGTCATTGAAAAGATGATTCCAACGTAATGAGGAGATACTATTCCCCCAGTCTGTTTTATAATTTCTTTTTTCGGTAATAGAAAATCCAGACATAGGAAATTCATCCTCCTCTTCAAGACCTTCTTCTAATCCGACCTCTTCTGTATCCAAAAAATTATCTTGCCCCGCATAATAACTCAAATAAATCTTATCTTTTTTTCCTAAATTATAATGTGCTTTGACATTGATATCCGCAAATTTATAGTTCATTTCTCCCACTAAATCCTCTTTTGCTTTTATCTTTCGGGACATCGGGACTAACCATGAATTAATATGCGTCCTACGACCAGAAATTAATAAACCTCCCTTTCCTTTTCCTAAAGGCATTTCAAAAATACCCTTCGTCGCCATCATTCCTACAGAAAACTCTGAACTGACTTTCTGATTATTTCCTTCTCTTGTTCTGACATCCAATACGGACGAAATACGACCGTCGTAACGTGCAGGAAATCCCGACTTATAAAACTTCACACTCTTCGCTAAGTCAGGATTGAAAATGGAAAATAAACCAAAGGTATGAGAGGGATTATAAACAGGTACATCGTCTAAGAGGATGAGATTTTGGTCGCTATTACCGCCGCGCACGTGCAATCCTCCAAATCCGTCTGCGCCACTCTGTACACCTGGCAACATTTGGATGTAACGCATTACGTCCGCCTCGCCAGCCGCGTGCGGCAGATGCGATAAACGCTCTAGAGGCAATGTCGTTCCCTGACTTGCTCCTGTGATGAAGACACTGTCTTTTCGAGCTGTAATGACCACTTCGGTCAATGTCAATGAGGGTTCTAATGAGATATTGAAAGATTGGCTTTTACTCAAGTCTAATTCCACGATTTCGGATTGATAACCTAGATATGAAACCTGTAATTTGACCTTACCTTGCTTAAATTTTTGGCTATAAAAACCATAGGCATTACTGGCGCCACCTTGAGAGCTACCCAATTCAAAAACATTTGCGCCAACTAGTCTCTCTCCCGTTTGTGCATCGGTGAGATAACCACTAAGGGTATGTTTTTGTGCTACTTTTCGAAAGAGAACAATGCCTCCGTCAGCAAATTGAAATCCAATCTCCGTTCCTTCCAAACAATTCCGAAGAACAAGTTTTAAAGGTTTATTATCCGCTGAAATGCTTACTTTTTTATCTTTTTCGAAAAATTTTGGAGAGAAGGTAATATTAACATCTGCGAGTTCACTTAGAGAAAAAAGAGCATTAGATATTTTTTCATTTTTAACTAAAAAATCTACTGGTTCATCTAGCACCGTTTGTGCCGATAAACTGTAATTTATAAATAGCGCTATGCATAAAAGTATCTTTTTCAGCATTCTTTTCTTGGGTGAACGAGGGTGATTATTTTTTTAAAAGTTAATCAAAATAATTGCAGCATTAAACACTACTCGTTACATCTTCCTCCTGTCAGTACATACTTTCCGTCCGTCTCTGTAACCGTCGCTTGACTTATACTTTTCAATAAATTAATGACACTTGTACCTGTTTTATAACTACCCGCGATTTGACAATTAGCGATATTTTCATTTCCTAACACAACAGAAATTCCGTACTGCTTTTCAATTACAGACAAAGCATTTTGTAAGCTAGTCCCCGTGAATTTCAATTTCTTGCGTTGCCAAGCTAACTCATTCAAATCAGTATCCTCTGTTTCTATCAGCTCATTTGATACGTGATTATATACTGCTTTTTCATTAATGGATAATATCACTTTTTGAGCAGTTTGCTTTTCTTCTACTTGCACTTTCCCTTCACTAACCGCAATTTCGGTTTTACTTTCATTGCCTTCGGCACGCACATTAAATGCTGTCCCTAAAACAGTAATTGTCGTTTGTTCTGTTAATACTTGAAAACGCTTTTCAGTATCTTTTGTCACTTCAAAGTATGCTTCTCCTTCTAGCTTCACAGAGCGTTCTGTATCCGAAAAAGCTTGCGGGTAAGACAATGTACTTCCAGCATTCAACCAGACTTTTGTGCCGTCTGCTAGTTGCAATTCTTGAATTTCTGTACTTGCTGTTATATTTTCCCAAGCCGTATCTCCACTAAAATAATTGCGGAGTAAAAAACCTGCTACTACCAAAATAGCTCCTGCTGCTGCGACACGCATCCAAGTGTTGCGACGTGCAGGCATTTGTACAGTCTTCGCAGATTTATTTAAACGAGAAGATACTTTTGCAAAATCTGAATCCGTATCCAAATCAAAAGGCAAATCGTAATTATCCGCAGAGTTCTTTTCGTACCCTTGCAATTCTTTTGCCTCTTTAGGACTTAGTGTTCCTTCGAGTTGTTTAGAAATTAACGCTATGTATTTATCTGATTTCATGTTTTCCTATTTGAATATCGTCGCAACAACTTACATCCTCTTTACTCTCTTCACTTACACGACAATTAATAATGGTTTATCCCCTAATTGAAATTAAAATAATTGTATCAAAGCTAAAAATGCCAATGCCTTTGCACTCAAGACAGAACGTAAAGTCTTTAAAGCACGCGTAATTTGGTTTTCTATAGTTTTTGTAGAAATGCCTAAGTCCGCAGCAATTTCTTTATGAGATTTTTCATCAAAACGACTCATACAAAATATAATACGACACCTTTCAGGTAGAGTATCTATGGCATCCTGAATAGTCTTTCGGGTATCTTCGTACTCCAAATTATCCATTGCCTCAGGTGTCGTCGGCGTCTCAGGCAGCATAGCATTCTCAGAAAAATCTAGACGCTTCTCTCTTTTGATATAATTCAAACATTTATTAACTACTGCTTGACGCAAATAAGCTTTGACGCCATAAGTAATCGTTAATGTCTCTCTTCTATTCCACAATTCAACAAAAGCATCTTGCGCCATATCTTTCGCTTTTTCGCCTTCATGCAAATAACGATAAGCCGTCACAGTGAGGTACTTATAGTAAGCATCAAACAGTTGACGAAAGGCAGCGTTGTCATTTTTCTTAATGCGCTGTAGCAATATCTTTTCCTCTTCGGGTGTGAGTGTATTCATATAATTGGTTTCGCAAATGTTTTTTCAAAATTCCGTGTGCTAGACTTTATTCCAGAATGTGTTGTATGCATTGAAATTTGTATTTTTTCATCAATTGAGGCAAAAAACACAGACATATCCATAGATACGGCGAGTATTTTTAACGAAAAGTGATGGGAAAAGACATTTTCAAGGCTTACAAAATATTTTGGAATAAAGTCCAATGATAAAGGTAACGTCAAAAAAGAAAAAAGTAAGGTCTTTTCTCTTCCCTTTGTGGTATAAAAGAAAGTTTTCTGACATTTCTCGTCTTATCTCACAAAACATAACCAACTGATAATCATAACAATATGTCTTTTCTGAAAATAATTTCAAAAAAAATAAAAAAACTTTAGGGGGAAAGTTAATTTGAGATGTCTTGTATTCGAAAGCTGCAAACAACAACAGTTTTTGACCTGATAGTAAAAATAATCATCACCTTGTAGTAACGCTAAAAAAACAACTCCACCATTTAGACAGGTCAAAGTTTCCTTATTTTCCACTTGAAATCAGTCGAAGTATGAACAATTATCCTTCTTTCAGATGAAAACTAAGAAAACTTATACACTGTCTAACTTGTCGGACTTATTATTTCAGCATTACTAGTTTTCAAACAATCAATCTAAACTGTTCTTTCTACTTACTCGACTGTTAAATCTTATTTTTCAGAAAGAACACAAAAAAGTATTTCATTATGACTTCTAAATTTTTGAAATTATTCACTCTTCTAGTTTTTGCATCTCTATTATTAGTTTCTTGTAACAAAGAAGAAGATGTACAACCACAGGTAGAAAATCCTGTTGTAGAAAACCCAATTGACGAAGAAGATGACGAAACAGCAGAAACTGTTACGCCTCCCACATCAGATAACTCTGGTCAGATTAGTGCCATGGTTACGGCAACAGAAACGGAAGGTTGCTACGAAATTTCTTTCCCAATCACTTTTGTATACGAAGACGGTACTACTGTAACGGCAGACACAGAAGCAGACTTAGAAGACATCTTTAACGAAGATGCAACAACTTTCCCTTGGCAACTTGGCTTTCCAGTAAACTTAACAGACCCTGAAACAGGAGAGAGTGTCTCAGCAGCAAATGAAGAAGAACTTTTCACTTACTTTATGGAGTGTGAAGGTTTTGACGACGGCGACTGGGATGACGAAGACGGTCCTTGGGATGATGAAAATCCTTGTGATAGCCTTGACTTTGGTTTTGGGACTCTCGGATGTTATGACTTAGTTTTTCCTGTAGGCTTTGTATTAGAAGACGGTACTACTGTAACTGCTGCTGACGAAGACGAATTGGGGGAGATTTTCTTAAACAGTGGTCCAGCGGATTTCGCTTATCCAATCAACTTGGAAGATGAAGACGGTGAAGCTGTTGTAGCCAATAGCGAAGAAGAATTATTTGAATTATTAGCTGCATGTGACGGTTTTGACGGCGGCGGAAATGGCGGCGGTGGCGGTCAATGGGATGATAGCCCAGTTTTTCCGCTGACAATTATGAGCGTCAATGTTGACCAACCAGGTGCTCCTCAAAACTGCTACTCTTATGTTTACCCTGTTACTATTGTTATCGAAGACGATGTGACAACTACAGCAAACTCTGATGAAGAAATGTTAAATGCGGTATTTGGAAGTGACGGAAATGTTGATTTTGTTTACCCTGTCAGTGTTGTTGACAGCGCAAGTGGTGAAACATTAACTGCTAATAACGACGAAGAAGCTATCGCATTAGTAGAAGCTTGTGAAGGATAGTCAAGTAAAATATATAGAATATAAGCTTGGATGAAAGTAGATATTCTAGAAGACTAAAGGTGATATTCTTATCATTATTAGGTCAGCCGTTCGGACGTAGTTCCGAACGGCTTTTTTTATTTTGGTTACTTCTACTAAATTGAGCGTCACATATATAGATTGTTATACTATTGAATATCAGTCTTAAATGTCGTATTTTGCGGCTTGGCTTAAAAAGCCATATTAAAATATAATAAATACGCCGATTATAGGCTTAACTTTTCCCAATGAGAAAAATAAATTTACTTTTAGCTCTTCTTTGTTTTACTTCGGTGCTTGTTGCCCAAGTAAAGCCAAGTATTGATAATCTTCAATCTGACCGTCTAACGCCTTTGCAAGCGGAAGATATTTCGCCAATGAATGCGTCAGGTTTGCAAATGGGTGTTCCTTCGCAAGGTTTGCGTTTTCCTGTAGGAGAAAGTCAGACATTTCAAGCGTTACCCAATTTTTCCATGCTGTCAAATGTACAGAATGGTTTGCGTTTCACTAGAACTCCTGATACGAAACTACCTTATTTCATCAAAGGCACGCCTAACAACTTAGATGTTACCGCTTCATTAGATGCGCAGGCATTGCAGTACTTGGAAATCATTTCAGAAGAAATGCAAATCCAAAAACCTGATGAAGAATTTATCCAAAAGTCTAGAGAGACCGATGATTTGGGCATCACGCACACGCGTTTTGACCAATACTTCCAAGGAATAAAAGTCTATGACGGAGAAGTTATTTTACATGCTAAAAATGGTGTAACAAATCTTTTCAATGGTCGCTTTTTTCCGACTCCTGAATTGACAGACCTCACTCCTACTCTTAGCGAAAGTGCTGCTGTTCAAAAAGTAAAAGATGCTGTTGGCGGAGAGGAAACGGTACAAGTTACAGAAGGATTTGAGTTTCTAATTGCAGGAGAAACGGTAACGACTGAAGTTATTATCTACCATAATGAAGGTAGAATTGACAACGAACGTTTGACTTACCACATTACTTATATTCCAACTTTGGCTGACCGCTGGGAATATTTTGTAGATGCTAAAACAGGCGAAATTTTGAACAGCTACAACAATGTTTGTCGCTTTCATAATCATGACCACAAATCAGACAATAGTACTTGCGCACACAGCAAAGTAGAAACTAAAAAAGCAAGTCCTACTCCAAATGTCAACATGCTACCTCCAGGTCAGGAGATTGCAAGTGCAAATGACTTACTCGGACAATCTCGTACTATCAATGTTTACGAGACGGGCGGAACTTACTTTATGATTGACGCAGCGCGTACACAGATGTTTAATGAGGCACAGTCTACTTTTCCTGATGAGGGCGTTGGTGTCATTTGGACGATTGACGGTATGAATAATAACGTGGAAGGCAATGATTTTCAGCTT
Source organism: uncultured Saprospiraceae bacterium (assembly GCA_937923465.1). Taxonomy (GTDB): domain Bacteria; phylum Bacteroidota; class Bacteroidia; order Chitinophagales; family Saprospiraceae; genus JAHDCG01. The sequence goes on along the minus strand of CALDUB010000359.1, from coordinate 1,847 downwards.
TCACATGTAACGGATAGCGATAATAGCTGGAGTAATCCAGGTGGTGTTTCTGCTCACTTTAACGGTGGTGCTGCTTTTGAATACTTTCAAGATGTTCACAGTCGTACATCTATTAATGGTGAAGGTGGTAATATTGTCAGTATCATCAACGTACAAGACGGTAGTGGTCCAATGGACAATGCATTTTGGAATGGTAGCGCGATTTTTTACGGAAATGGAAGCACTGCATTCAAACCTTTGGCGCGTGGATTAGACGTAGCAGGACACGAGATGTCTCACGGTGTAGTACAAGCAACTGCGAATCTTGAGTATCAAGGAGAAAGTGGTGCATTGAATGAAAGTTTTGCAGATATTTTTGGAGCAATGATTGACCGTGATGATTGGCAAATTGGAGAAGACGTTGTAGAATTGGCACAATTTCCTTCTGGCGCATTGCGCGATATGGAAAACCCTAATCAGGGCGGAAATGATTTGAGTGACCCTGGTTACCAGCCTGCACACACAGATGACCAATACAATGGTAGCCAAGATAACGGCGGTGTACACATCAATAGTGGTATCTCAAACAAAGCTTTTCAGTTATTTGCGACTTCTATCGGAAAAGACAAAGCAGAGGAGATTTACTACCGCGCATTGAATAGCTACTTAGTACGTTCTTCTCAATTTATTGATTGTCGTGCGAGTGTCGAACAGGCAGCAGCAGACCTTTATGGAAATACAGAAGTACAAGCGGCTCAATCTGCTTTTAATGCAGTAGGTATTGGCTCAGGCGGTGCTACTGGCGGCGGTGCAGACGGCGGTAATAGTCAAAATGATTTTGAGCCAAATCCTGGACAAGATTATATTCTTTATGCAGATGTACAGCAGACTTTCCTTAAGCTCTACCGCGCAGATGGTACAGCCGAAGCAGACCCATTTACGACTAATCCTCCAATCAGCAAGCCTTCTGTCACGGATGATGGAACAGCAATTGTTTACATTGCGCAGGACAAAACAATGAGATTAGTCATTATTGATTGGGACGCGGGAACTTATGAAGAATCAATTCTTAACTCTGACCCAATCTGGCGTAATATTACTGTAGCAAGAGACGGTACGCGTGTCGCTGCATTGACGGACGACAACGATAACCGTGTATACATTTACGATTTCACTTTGGAAGAAGGTGTATTTTTTACGCTTTACAATCCAACTTACACGCAAGGTGTATCAACAGGTGATGTTGTTTATGCCGATGCCTTAGAGTGGGACTTTAGTGGAAACTGGGTTTTATATGATGCATTCAATCGTTTAGACGGTGACTTTGGTAGTGATATCGAGTATTGGGATGTTGGTTTCATTAATGTTTTTGACCACGATGCTTTGCAATTTAGTGACGGTACAGTAGAAAAATTGTTTAGTGGTTTGCCAGAGAATGTAAGTATTGGTAATCCAACTTTCGCTAAAAACTCAAATTACATCGTTGCTTTTGACGTAATTGACCAGACAGAATCTCAAACACAATATACTCTGCGTGCTGCCAATGTAGAGTCAGGTGATGTGGGGACAATTTTTGAGAATGGACAATTGAGTTACCCTAATTACTCTCCAGATGACACGCAGATTGTTTTTGATGCGGCTACGCAAACTGAAGAGGTTTTAGCCGTCATTCCAATTGCTTCTGATAAAATTAGCTCTAATGGCGATGCTACTGTCTTCAAAACAGACGGTCACTGGGGTGTTTGGTTTGCACAAGGAGACCGCGACTTTACGGATACTGAAAATCTACCTATCAGCGCAGCAGGTGTAAAAATTGCACCTAATCCATTTACGGATAATGTGCAGGTTAGCTTTGATTTGGAAGTAGC
>CALDUB010000358.1 GCA_937923465.1 uncultured Saprospiraceae bacterium | reverse complement strand
TGAAGAAGGCTTCACTGTAAAGGTGCAAGACTACTCGATTACTGTCATCACCTATGAAGGCTTATCGAAAATAGGCTTTAAAGAATCGAGCGAAAAGAAACTAATTACTTCAATCAAATCCATTCTTTCTCAAGGAGAAGTTGGACGCGAAGCTGCAATTGTAGAAGAGAAAATATCGAGTATGGTAGACCGTGCTTTGGATAAAAGCGAAATCTACATTGAAGATATAGGCATCGACGCCATTATTGTTGATGAAGCCCACAACTTTAAAAACCTTTTCACTCAAGTTCGCGGTGAAGCAACCGTCGGAGAATACGGAGAAACGGGACGCGAAAGCAACCACTACGAATTGCAAGGCAAAACGCCGTCCGCCCGCGCGATTAAACTCTTCATGCTCAATCGCTACGTTCAGTTACAGCATAATCGACGCAATACGATTGGATTAACGGCAACGCCTTTCACTAATTCGCCTTTGGAGATTTACTCCATGCAGGCATTGTTCGATTACGACGGACTCAAAGAACACGGCATCGAAAACATCGTCGATTACTTCAATACCTTCATTGACGAAAGTTATGAAGCAGTTTGGACAAGTCGCGGCAGATTTGAGCAACGCGCCGTTATTCGCGGTTTTAATAACTTGCCGACGATGCAGGCAATTATCTTCAAATACATCTTGTACAAAACGGGAGAAGAAGCGAATATCTCCCGTCCCGAAAAAGTAGTCCTTCCGTTGAAAAACGACGAAAAAGGGGTACAACTGCCGATTGAATACCAAGCTAATACGGAAATCCCTGCCACGGAAGAACAATTAGGTTGGTTCAAAGAAATTGCTGCCTTTGCGCGTGGTAATGCTTCGGAACTCGATATGTACTATGAAACGGACGGAAAAGGAAATATTCCCGGTCGAGATTTGATTGCAATCAATGCCGCTCAACTCGCAACCCTCTCTCCGTTACTTTTGCCCTGGCGCAAAGTGGACGAAAGCGGTATTTCTGCCGAAGAATTTTTGGCAAGTTCTCCAAAGTTACGCTATGTGGTGGAATGCATCAAGTCCGTCAAAGCCTATCACGAAAACAATAATGAAGAAGTATCGGGACAAGTCATCTACTCTAACCGTGGAACTAAGTTCTTCCCACACATCAAGACCTTTCTATTAGAGAAAGTTGGCTACAAAGATGCGGAAGTACAAATCATCATTGGCGCGACAAGTACGAAAAAGAAGGAGAAGATAAAGCAAGACTTTTTAGAGGGAAAAGTCAAAGTCATTATTGGCTCCGCAACAATCCGCGAAGGGATTGATTTGCAGAAGCGTAGTACAGTATTATACAATTGCTTTTTAGACTGGAACCCGACTGACATCAAACAGTTGGAAGGACGAATTTGGCGTTTCGGAAATATCTTTTCTCACGTCCGTATTGTCGTGCCCTTAATTGAAAACAGTTTTGATATTTTCCTCAATCAAAAATTAGGAGAGAAGACCAGCCGTGTCAATAACATCTGGTCAAAAGCTGGCAGAACAACTGTACTTAAACTCGAAGACCTCAACCCCGATGAACTCAAAAAGGGTTTAATCACCGATGTCAAAGAATTGGTTAAAATGCTCATTGAGGAGCAAAGTCAAGAACTGTTTATCCAAGAGAATCTACTGCAGAGCTATGTGAAGCAACTCGGTGACGCTGCGGCAGAAAAGCAAGAAGTGGACCGATTGAAACGCAAGTTGGACGGTATCGCAATGCGTGCACAGGAAGCTTGGGCATATCCGCCTACGATTGACAAGAAAGTTATCGCTCGCATTTCTAAAATGAAAAGCGAAACACTGCCGCAGTTGTATCGGTTGGTCAAAGCTTATGCGGACACCCGTGAATGGTCAGAGAAGTACGACTTGGAGGCAACGGTGGATGAGCATATCAAAAAGCTCAAAAAATTAGAACGCACCGAGCGTAATATTTTGGCAAAGAATGATTTGACAATCAAAGATGATTTTACGGCTTTGATTGAAAAGTATCAGCAGCAAATTGAGCAAATCAGAAAGGATATTAAAGAAGTAACTTCTCCGCAAAATCAACTGAAGCTGATGTTGGAAATGACGGCAGAAAAAGAAGCCAAACAAATGTCAAGCAAACCGACCGAGGAACGGGTCGAAGAATTCAAACGCTTGAACTACTTATTGGAATGCCGTGATGAAGACGCAGACGGACAAGACGACCAAGGTAATGTGTGTACGATTTACGGAATAAACAGGGGAGAAGGGGAGCAAAATGTCAAAGTTCACGCGAAGAAGGATTGGGAAATTCCATTTACGGACTATAAAGAACGCATACTGTCTGATTTACCTGATAAAGAACGGACACGCAAAGAGGAGAGCAGTTTGGATATGGAAATTATTCGCCATAATCACCATTTCGCCGTAGTCAAAGCTTTGGAACGCGGAGAGGATGTACCACCCGAGATTGAGCAGGAATACGCAGGTAAATTACCGAAAAAAGAGGAAATCGGAACGAAAAGTACGCAAGGAGGAAAGGGAAAAGATAAAGTAGTTCCAAAGTTCCGTATGACCAAAGTTCTCAAAGACCTTATTCCTAAACACCAACAGCAGGTCATTAAGTCTTGGAACGACGAGTTAAAGCACAATGTACTCGGTCCATTAAATGCACAATTGCAAGCGATGCCGAAAGCAGCGGCAAGCGGTACGATTGACCGTCAGATTGTGTACGCTCATTATTTCTACGGTAGTTCGGATTGGTTTATCACCGAACGGAACGGAGAGCCGTATTTGTACGGTTATGTGATTTTGAACGGAGATAGTGTGATGTCAGAAATCGGCGGTATCGGTTTGCGCGAATTGACGGAGCACGGCGGTATTGAATTGGATTTTTATTGGACACCGAAATATTTAGCCGAAGCGAAATACCAAACGGACTCAGACTTCTTTCGAGAGCCTGATTTTTCTTTGGCGGAAGATATTCGAGCAGGAGAGGAGAAGGCTGTTCCCGGCGTATATGTTGAGATGAATGCGCCACCCGATGCGAAAATGTTGGAACGCATCAAAAAGGATTATGAGAAGTATCCTGTTTATCGCGGACGCAAGGGCATGGATGATTTTTTGAAACAATACTATCCGCATTACGGAGAGTTTGCGCAGATGATTTGGGAGGTGCTCTATCCCGATACTGAAGAGCAAAAAAGCATCGATAAAACAAAAGCGGAAAAAGAGGCAATAGCGCAGAAGTTTGCTTTGAAGCAAGACCAAGCAATCCGTATTTTGGAAATGGAAGAGGCAAATAAACGCGCATAAAGCGAATATCAGAAAGGAGTAGTTATGAGCAAAAAGATAAACAACTGGAAAGACAAAGCATGGTTTGGATTACTCTTGATTGATGAAATACCCGTTTCCTATCGCTTTAAACCAAAGGATAAGGTATTGCCTGCTCGTTTGGAATTTGAGAGTTTGGAAAAACGACAAGCGAATAGTTTGACGGATACAGGCTATCGCAATGAGTTCTTTCCAAATATCGCAACGGATGACAGTATTACCTCGGCGACTGATTTGGTACAGCAGTATTTGCAAGCGCGTATTCCAAAGGCAAAAGTTGTTCTGATTGCACGTACAACAAAAGAACAAGAAGCAGATGAAGTCTTGAAAGGGATAGAGGAATTATACCTCCGTTTGGATAGAGGCAAAGAAGCCGCAGATGCACGCGGTCGGATAGGGAAACCATTTCCGAAGTATTTCGATTTGGCGGGTTATGAGCGTGTTGCTAAAGCTGCCGAGAGACAGGTGAATATTGCAAAAGGTAAGAAGAACGAGCCGTATAATTTTCCGAAAATGGAGTACGCAGAGTTTGAACGCATCGTCATGAGCGGTCGCAAACGGACGATTGAACTGAGCGAAAACAAGCGAGTCGAGAAAGCGATGCAAACAGGCTTTTCAATGTACAATGAACTATTAAGCCTGATTGGTAAATACGGTTGGGAAGAAAGCGACTTGCGTTACGCACGCGGTATGGCAATGGCGGATATGCCAGTTGTACTGGGTACAATCACGGGAAGTTTACAACGGATTTTATCACAAGAACAAGCTAAAGAAAAAGCTTACAAACGCGCCGACGAAACTAAAAGAGAGACTGCTTACAAATCATTTTACGATAACATCACAAAAGCAAAAAAAGTGCAGCAAACCGCAACGGAAGAATTAGAACAAAAAAAGAAGATTACCGATAACGGAGTGACGGGCGAACGCGCGGAACAAGAAATAAAAGTCTTGAAATTGCGAGAAGGCATAGAGCTTGAGGTCGGCATGTTTCTACGTCGCCCCGACGAACCCTTCTTTATTGAAATCCTCAAAATCGAGGAAAAGGATTATCGCAACATCGGAAAACGGCAAATACTAACTTATCGCAATCACATGTTGTCAACGATTTCGACCTATGATAGCGAAGGTGTGTATTGGGAGAATTTCCAAAAGAACAATCGAGAAGCCGAGGTATTGACCAAAGCGGCAACGGAGAAATTGTGGAAGCAAGCTTTACAACCGATACCCGAAAAGGAACAAACCGCTTTAGTTGAAAACATAAAACAACTAATCAAGAACGAAAATCTGCAAACGGCAGAGTTTGAATTGCAGGATTATTTTCGCAAAGTCGTGCTGCGCGAACCAGAAAAAATCAAGACCTTTTTTCATTTGCGCAATGCGATACCGAATAAGAAATTTCGTCCCTGTATATGTACACAAGACTTGCGAGAAGATGTCCGTCGAGCATTTTACAAGCGATTGGAGGAAAACCTGTTTTCTTATATCCCGAAAGACTCTTTGGTGCAGCCTCGCAAATTGACTGACCGCAGAAGTTACGAAGCTGACCCCGATGATAAACATTTGAAGGACTTGGTAAAACCGTTTATCAGCAAAGACCAACTGCGCCCTGCGATGTGGGGAGTAAACTTTTCTGATAAAGGCACGGCGATTACCGATGCGCACCGATTACTGCTTTTACCGAAAGTCAAGTCAGGAAAAAAAGGTACTTATTGCATGACGCGCAAGTGTTTTAAAGACAATGATTTCAAAGCAGAGATAGACTCTCGTTACCCTGATTATGCGGCGATATTGCCACAGCCGGAAGATGAATATCGCTGCTTTATTTTGGAAGTAAAGCAAATTCGCTTTTTCATCAAGACTTTGGAGAGTAACGGGATTATCGGAGACAGTCGAGAAGTCCGTTTCAACTTTGTGTACGGCGAAGACGATTACTTGCGCTTTAATGCGACTAAAATTCTTTTACCCATGGTTGAGACCCTGGGTAAACTCGGACACACTCAAGTGAAAATGTGGGTTACCAAGCACAATGCAGCGGTGGTTTTTACAGGTGTTGACTCAAATCGCAATGATATCAGTACCGCCTTTCAAAAAGAACTACTGCTCGGAATGCCACTTTTTGCGGGTGATAATAAAGCAGAATTTGAGGAATCAATGAATTTAGGTGATTTGATGATTGATTTAGATAATGCAAAGGCTTGGTTCAACGGTGCGGAAGGTAAAACGGTTGCCTTCGAAGTAGAAATTGACACAACTGATGCTAAGACTGCTGATGAAAAGCGAGCGAAATTAAAAGACGCAAAAGTTGATGAAGCTAAGCTGCTCAAAATCAAAATGGCGCAAATGCAAGACCAGAACATTCGCGTCTTAGAAATGGAAGGCAAGACAGCATAAGGTCAATTTTTTGAAACACTATCAAATACTGAAAACACACGAAATAACATACACACGAATAATACACACTATGAGCTATAAAACAGCACAAATCAAGGGCGAAGATTTTGGATTACTTTCTCCAAAACTACGCGAAGAAATCAATAATATCAAAAACTATACGGAAGGCTACAACATGGAGTATTTCGATATTTTTGAAGACAATGATAAACGACTTTTCGCTTTGGCAGAGAAGGAGTTAAAAAAGCTTTCTAAATCTGAAAAAATGGAGGAGAAACCGAAGGCTGAAAAGAAAGAAGGACAGCCAAAACCAATAGAAAAACCTATTGAGAAATCAGTCGAAAAACCAAAGACTAAGGAAGTCAAAAAGGAGGACAAAAAATCAGAAGCCAAACCTGTTGAAAAAGAAGAGCAGACTGAAAAGCCCAAATCCGCTGACCCTGATTATGTACACAGTTGGAAAAAGAAGATTTCAGATGCTTCCTTTGAAGCAGCGGCGAAAGTAGAATTGACCTGCGGTTTCCGTGTATTGACGGCTGAAAAAGGTGGTAAAGTGGATATTAAATCGACTTTCAATAAAGGCGATAAATTATTGGTACACGAAGACGGCTATCCTTTTGCTGTGATGACCGAAGCTGCCTACGATAAGCGTTGTAAAGTCACCAAAAAAGCGTCAACGCCACGCTCTAAAAAAGAGCCTGTTGCAAAACAGCCAAAGAAACCCGAAGTTATCCAAGCGATTTTGGATAATCCGTCTGTACCGCTTTTGACCTGGTTGGACGGACAGATTGAGCTTTGGAAGAACCGTCAGTCTAACAAGAAAATCACCAAGATTATGGTGATTTTAAAGACGGGTGAAATCGTGATTGAATATACGCACTACGATAAGTTGTTGCGTGTGGCAGATTTACGATACAGCTATCATAAGATTTGTCCAGAGACGGCTAAATTAACGAAGATGTTACCTCCTAAACGAGGTTCGTATCGGATGCTGGTGACCAAGCAGGCACTCAAAGAACAATACGCGACCAATCGTAATTGGGAAGAGTGTCAACTCTGGATACGAGAGGCTTATCAGTGTTCTCGTGACGGGGATTGCTCGAAGGAGCAGAAGGAACTGTTTTCGCTTTACTATAAACAGTGTGGTGACCAGCGGGTGAAGGAGGAAAATATCGCTTATTTGCGTTGGCTGCATAAGAAGGCTGGGGAGCAATGGAAGAGGGGAGAGGAGTCTTATTTGGGGGCTTTTGCTCGGGTGAAGCGGGAGTTGAAGGAGCAAGAATAAGACGTTATTTTATATTTTAGCATCGAAAAAAGAGAGTTATTTCTAAGAAAATTAGAGATAACTCTCTTTTTATGTAAATTGCAGAAAATACTAATAAAAACTATTTTGTGAACGTTGCAACTGAAAATAAGGACTGGAAATTTTATCAAGATACACTAAGAATCTTATTGATACTATATTATTTTTCAGATAACCATAGTGATGAAAATTATCCTGCGCGAAAGAAAGTTTTCAGCAGCGAAGTTCGCTTACAAAAAATTGATTTTCTCATTCGTTATCCGAGCTATCTTTGTTATGAGCTGATAGAAGTAGCGAATCAATTTCCTGAAAATAAAGAGAGTATTAAAAATGAAATATCACGAATATTTGGTGAGGATGAACCCAAATTGAGAACGCAGGAAATGGTGAGGTTTTTTTACGGTGCTTTTGAACCACTGGACAAGACCATTTTATTTCTTAAAACATATAATTTTATTCATTATGATAGCAGAAGAGGTACAGACCTGAGGAAAATAGATAAAAAATATTATTTGACTGATTTTGCTTTAAAAAAAATAGAAGGAGAACTTGCACATATTCAAACGGTAGATTGGTATTTCAAGAGGTGTGAACTAATCAAAAAGTATTTTGGAACACTGACGGGAACAGAGTTGAAAATTATGCAATACAAGCACCCCGAGTACAAAGCAACCCTAATAGGAGATTATATTAAGGATATAGAGGATAAGACAAGGGAACTATTTAAAATAAAATTCCAATCTAAGTTATGACTCAATTTAGCTTTAAAAAATTCGTGGAGAAAGTACACGGTGCTTTTAGTACTGATTTCGATGAACCTCAAGTAAGAGACCTCTTGATGCCAGACGATGGCTATTCGAGAGATAAAGCTATGTCAACGGGAAAAAGACTAAAAATAGAGAAGCTGTTTTTTAAAGGCGAAAAATACGGTGAGAAATTTGAATATCGGCGAAAATTACTTGACGGCATAAATTTTTGGGTAGCAGGCAATTTAAAAGGCAAATCCTCAATCTTTAAAATTCTAAAGTTTGCACTGACTGGAAACGATGATATCGAAGCTGATGTCAAATCATGGCTTCGTGAAATCTATCTTGAATTTCATATAGGTGATAGAACTTATACTTCACATATTTCATTGAATGAAGGTTTTACCGCAAGGCTATATCAAGTAGGTCTTGATGAAATATTAGATGAAAATAACGAAAATAAAAATGATAAACTAATATGGGAAGTTAGTGCTAATACTAAATATACAAATAGTATAGAAAGGTTATTTTTTGATGAATTCGATTATTATTCAATGAAATGGACTCAAAAAAATCCTGGAAAAGAAAAAACGAATTTGTCTGAAGCAAATGCGTCATGGAAAACCTATTTCCACTCTATTTTTTTAGATTCAAAAGAGTACAGTAAACTGATATATGGGAATCAAGAGGGCTTAATTTTACAGATGCTATTGGGGTTGGAACTGACTTACCCCATAAATCGGCTTACGGTAAAGAGAGATTTTAAAAAGAATAAGTTAGGATTACTCAATCATAGTAATCTTAATAATAAGTCGGAGAAAGATTTGCAGAAAAAGTTGAAGACTCTGAATGAAGAACTTGTTCTTTTGAACAATCGGATAGAATATTTAAAAACAAAAGCCTTCGATAATAAAGAGTATAAAAGTTTAGAGAAAAGGCAAAACGAACTCAATAAGAAAAAAATAGAGATCTATGACTCAAAGAATAAACTCAGGAGAAGAATTCTTTCAGGAGAAGAAAATATTTTGCTATTGAATGAGTCAATAAGTGACCATTTGGATAAACATAAAAGAGTAAAAAGAAAGCTTTTATCTTTAACAAGAAATTTACAAAATTTAAAAGAATATACAGATGTCGGTATATTCTTCAGCAACTTAGAGTTACATGCTTGCCCTCATTGTGACCACGAAGTCAGTAAGGCGATAATTGAGGCTGATAAAGGGAACAGTAGTTGTAACCTATGTCATAATCCTGTGGAGAAGAGTATTATTGATACAGCAGATTTTGAAGAAAAAATAAAAGAAATCGAATTGCAAATTTTAAACTTTAGCCAAGAAAAAGACAAGATTGTTGAGGTCGGGAAAAAATTGAGAAGTAAAGTAGAAAGTTATAAAACAGCTAAGAAAAAATTAGCAGAAGAGATAGAGATAATTAACTTGTCAAAATATGATAGTGAACTTGAATTAGTATCAAACAAAATGCACTCTTTTGTCAATAGCTATAAAATGTTTGCTGAAGAGAGAGATAATTTATTTGTTTCGAAGGGAAAAAATATTCAAAACATATCAAAAATAGAAGAAGAATTAAGAACGTGGAAAAGTAAGAGTAATAAACCTCTCATAATAGGTAAAGAAATTGAATTGTTGAATCATGCTATTGAGTCATTAAAAAATGAAAGAGCAAATAGAAGTCGAAACATACTACACTTATTTAGAGAAATTTTCAAAAAACAACTACACTTGTTCAATTTGAAAAATTATTCAGATATAGAAATATCAAGTTCTTTTACAATGAGTTTTACCAAAAATAACGTCAAAGTATCATTTAATAAAATTTCGGCAGGAGAACAATTGAGAGTAAAATTGGCTTTCTATCTAAGTCTAATTGAACTTGATATAACTCATAATCACGGTAGGCACTCGCGGTTTTTGGTATTGGACACTCCAGCAAAGGAAGAGGGAGACAAGGAATATCTTGACGGCTTAAACGAGACTCTGCGTACTATCGAAAAGAATTTTAAAGGTAAGATGCAGCTTTTTGTCGGAACAGCAGAAAGAGAACTAATTAATGCTGTATCAATTGATAAATACGAAATTAAGGAACCAGGTAAATATTTTTTCTGATTGAACACAAGAGATAATATATTTAAGGAGTTCAGCTCCAAGTCAGAATATGAGAAAATGGTATTTCTGAAAGACTTTCTAAATGTCAAAGATTTAGCAGAGGTTTCTAACAGAACCACCAAGCGTTTTTTTGATGACTTGATTACTACTGATTTAAATAATGATTTTATCAGGCTTATCGGCTTAGAAACTCTATTAAAACTCACTTTACTAAAAGCTATATCTGTTGATTTTACCTACGATTTGATAGTTGACATTTCTTCTTCAGAAGCAAGCGAACTCTTAGTCAAAAAAATAAGATATCTGTTCTTATTAAATGCTACGGATACAAGAACGTCTGAAGCAATTAAAGTTTTAAAAAACCATGAAGATAGCGATGTGTCTTCAGAGGCACATTTATATTTTGGGATGCAATTTTTTTTCAGGAATCACATAGAAAATAACCCAATAAACTTCATCAAAGATTTAAGAATTGCGAAAAATAATTTTGAAGTATCTTTTTCTCAAATAGAAAATAGACTCGATTCTGAATTATATTTTCATATTTGTAATACACTGTCATTTACGCTATCACGAGCTTTGAAAGAGGCAGAAAGTTCGTTAGAAATAGTAGCGGCTTTACTTTGGAACTATAATATTCGGTCTACAGATAATAAGGTGCGTGTTTTAGATTTAAAGGTCTACGAAGTGTTGAAAAACTTGGTTGAGTTTGTATCGAGTTTGGATGATGTAGATTCAAAATGGACGAATTATTACGATAGATTTGCTCAGTTGTGTCTTTTAAATTCTTCCTTTCTTACTCATACGGTTCATGAAGATATCATGGCAGACACTCTTTTCCAATCGTGGAAAGACAAATTAAAAATCAATGTAACTAATCTCTATATAGCAAATAATCTATCTTCAAAAGTAACACTTGTTAAGAACATCATTGGTAATTTGACAGAAGATAAAACAGAGTTAAAAGAGTTTCTCTCCGAAATTTTGTCCAGTATTGGGTCGGAGCAAAAAAAAAAAGAATATCCACCAAGTATTTTAGTTAATATATGTAATTTTTTTCCGCAAGTTTCTCCTGACGAAATTGCTCGTAAGCTGTCCGAATATTTGATTTTAGATGCTATTGCGATTTTAGATATTATTGCGTATTTTTCAAAAAATAATTTTCTATCTGACACACATTCTCAAATAAATGACCCAGTTAGAAAAGAAATTTATCAAAGAATAGAAGCTGAAATTATAGATATAATTCCTGACGAAAACAATTCTGTAAGAGCAAAATTTCTGCTTATTTTATCCGAAATTATAAATTATCAGCTTCGTTCAAATCTCAATATGGGACACTTCAAAATCTTGTATGAAAAAGGTAAGGTGAGTGAAGCAGATTATCAGGATAGTATCTACTTACACTTAGCATTAAGTCAAGAGGGACGAAATTACACTTTTGAAAAAAGTAAAGTTGCTGATGGTGGTAGAGTAGATATACTTTACTCGGATGACCATGTAACTATACCTATAGAAATAAAGAAAACAACAACGATATTAAATGACAAGGAGATTGAAAATTTCTTTTTAGGACAGGCTCAAACTTATACTTATCCCTTCAATCAGATTGGTTTTTTTGTACTGTTCGATGCAAGTGACAAACAGAGAAACAAAGCACCAATGAATGATGTTAGAAGCCTGTTTAAATTATATCACGTAAAGCCTTTGCATAATATCAATGATGACTATCCTGACTATGTACTGTCCGTAATTATTCCAGCAGGTAGAGAAATGCCAAGTGAAAAATCGAAGTATGTGAAGTAATTCTATTTCATCACACACACACATTTCTTTTTTCAGTATCTCTAATCTGATTTTCTGTCAATGTATTTTTCTACCCGTAAACTTCGAGTTTGTCAATTATTTCTTTTGGCAACGCAGACTTCATGCACGAATCCGCGCTAATTTTGCCAAGTTCAAAATATTCTAACGCTGAATCTTCGGCTTCAATTCTTATTCCGTTCTTTCCAACAATACCGAACTTGTAAGTTTTTCCGTCATTAGTTTCTCACTTGTGACTTTTTCTTCATTATCATTTTCTTCTTGACGTTGTGAGTAGTTTTAGCGGTAAAATCAACATCATTGATTTTTGACAACGGGAGTTTTATGCAATTATCTTACTTGGCAAATATAGGAAATTATTGTCTGG
>CALDUB010000357.1 GCA_937923465.1 uncultured Saprospiraceae bacterium | reverse complement strand
TTCATATGTGAGAGAATATTTTTCGTTTGCTTTGGCTTTGAAAACCGCCAATACCCTACGGTCTTTAAGGATTTTTAAAGTGAAAGCAGGCGGAAAATTGTCCTCACATATGAGATTAGTTAAATTCAAACAGCTTCTTAGATAAGAGCTGAAAACAGCTTCTATCTAAATTTCATCTTTTAAAGGGCGAGTTTGCCCTCCCGACTTTTCAAAGATAACAGTAATCAATGGTCTTTACATAATGTCCGTTACAGGACTTTTAAAATTAACGGTATATGAGTAGTATTATAATCTACTCTAGATTTCAAAAACAAACATAAAAAATGGGTTTTAATCCTTCAAATAGAAGATTAAAACCCATAAAATAACTTTTTGTAAATATTTTGAGAGAAATACCCTTACTTCTTATAGACCTTCAATCCATATTTACGCCCATTCAATTCATAAGAAATAAAGTACATGCCGCTTGTGACAGTTCCAAGTCCTTTCAAATTAACACGTGCATCTGTAGCTGTGACAGTCTCTGTTTTAACAAGTTTTCCTGCGGCGTTGTAAGTATTAAATACGATGTCTTCGTTTACAATTTCCTCTAACTCTATCGTCAAGACATCCTCTACAGGATTAGGATAAAAAATTGGCTCTTGTACTTGACCATTTACTTCGTTAGTAGCTGTAGTACTTTCCTGATAGACACGCACATAGTCAACTTCCATTGCACTTTCTGTAAAGTTTGCGGCGATATTAGGTAAGATTGCCACATTAAACAACAAGTATTGCTCCGCATCAAAAGGCCAGGTCTCATTATTTTTTACAGGTGGATTATATGTAAAATGCACCGCACCGTCTACACTAAAAATCAATCTGTCTGATGTCCATTCTAATTCATATACGTGAAAATCTGTAGAAACCGTCGGGATAATTTGCCCTCCATTGTTAATTGTCGCACCAAAGCTCGACGGCGTATGCGTGGCACTAGACACGTAATTTTGATTATTTCCCCAGTGTTCCATAATATCTATTTCGCCGCAGGCAGGCCAAGATGAAGTATCAAAACCTTCATTATCCCAATACGCACCGTCTTCGTTGATATTTTTGCCGAGCATCCAAAGTGCGGGCCATGTGCCGACACCAAATGGCATTTTTGCTCTAATTTCAACTCTACCATAAGTAAAGGCAAATTTTGAATTTAAGCGGGCAGAAGTGTACTGTTTAGTAACTCCTTGGTCTGTAAAACTACCTTTGATAGCATTGATTTTCAAAATGCCATCTTCGACAAATGAGTTTTCAATACGGTCTGTGTAGTGTTGTATTTCCCCATTGTACCAACTTCCTCCTCCAGGTATTTGAGTTTGGTGGTGCCAATTCAAATCATTAATCGCACCGTCTTCGTCAAACTCATCTGACCATACTAAATTATCAAAAACGGGTTCTTCAAAAATTGTATTAAAGTGCTGTACATCATCCAAATATGCCAATACAAAATCATTGTTGTTTTCCCCATTAATTTGAATGACAACTCGATTAAAATCTGTGCGCTCTATCGGAGGCAAAGAGCTCGGGTCTAAGTTATTGAAGTTATCATTTTGAAAATCAAAAGTTATCGTTTGCCACTCATTCAGAATGATTGGTTTGATAATTTCAGTTTGTGTTGGCCATGTTTCGTCTAAATCTCCATTCTGCAATTTCAGAGAAATTTTATTGTCTTGACCTCCCGTGATACCGCTTGACGGCACATATAATTTTAGAGAAAAAGTATTATTCGTAGTTAAGTCGAAGTTGGTCGCTTGTTGAAATCTAACGTTGGCGTACTGTCCTCCTGTATCATTGTATTCCAAGACAGTAGCGGAAGTATTATCACCTTGTGCAAAAGGATTCGCTAGACTAGTATTCATTCCACAGTCATCACCAAACCAATTTGTGATGCTACCAGAACCCTCAAAATCGTCTTGAAAGACTTGAGACTGAGCAGTATATGTAAATGAAATGCAGAGTAGAAAGATGAAAATTGAAGAGAATTTACGCATGTGTGTGATTTTTATTTTTTTGACTGCACGAAACTAAGGAAAAAGGAGAGGACTTTGAATAATCGAAGGGTTTCAACAGTAAAAAAGGAGTCACAAATATTAGTTAAGTCCGATAGCCATTACTTATCAACTCAACAAATCCTTTACCCGCTTATATATCGACCGACTAATAGGAATTACTTCTCCATTTTTTAAGACAACTTCATATTTAGTAGAAATCGATTCTACCATTTTCAAGTTAACGATGAAAGATTTGTGGATGCGTTCAAAATGAGAAGGCAGGAGTTTTTCGAGATGTTGTAAAGACTTATCGTGAAGTTCTCGCTTTCCGTCTTTAAGATTTAATTCCCCATAATTTCCTGCGCCTTTGATAAATACAATTTCTTCAATATCAACCAATTGCATTTTTTGACTCTTCTTAACAGCTAAGTATTTAGTCGGATATTCTGCGCGATAATTTTGATTATTGTAGCGTTGAAATGCTTTTTCTAGCCGGGCTTTGTTAAATGGTTTGGCGATAAAATCTAAAACGCCGTAATCATATGCTTCGATAGCACGGTCTGTATTCGCAGACAAAATCATCGTCTGAAAGGATTGTGCGACAGACTTTTCTAAGAGTTGAAAGCCGTCCTTTCCATTGAGATTTAAATCTAAAATCATCAAATCTACTGGATATTCATCGGTAAATAAAGACGCGCTTTCTAAGGTTGGTTTTATGGTGAGTTGTTGCAATTCATTGCCCAGTATCTCACGTGTCAAACGTTCGATACGCTGGGCGATTAGGGCTTCGTCTTCTACTATTAAAATACGCATATTTTTTTCAACTATGAACTATGAACAGGCTAACTATAAACCGTTCATAGTTAATTCCTAACCCACGACAATTTTAACCTGCCAACCATTATTTAAACCCATGCTTTCGAGTTTCCACTTATTAGGAAATGTCTCTCGCAGACGGGCTTCGATATACTTCAATCCCGTTCCTTTTTCTTTGGTTTCCTCCGACTCTATTTCCACTTCACTGTCATTGAAAAAAGTATATTCTATTTCTTGGTCGATGACCTTTTTACTTAAGATGAAAGTACCTTCGTTTTTGGTGCCGTAGCCATGCGTAATTCCATTTTCAACCAAAGTATGAAAGATACCAGGTGGCACTTTCTCCTCCCCCGTCAGACCTTCCGTTTTAAGAATGAATTTCGAATTTCTTCGGTATTCCATAATGCGGAGATGAATGCGACACATTTCTATTTCATCCGCAATAGGGATGAGTTTTTGATTAGAAACTCTACTTACTAAACGAAATTCGTCCGCTAATTGGTTGACGAAGTCAGAAGCATTTTCAGGAGTTTGCTCGATTAATTCTTGTAAAGAAGCTAAGGAATTTAAGATAAAATGCGGTTGAATACTCTTTTTGAGAAGTTGGTTTTCTAATGCGGAAGAACGTAACAGCGCATCTTGTTTTATCTTGATTTGACCTGCGATTTTTTGCCCTACAGAAATCGTCATGCAGACAATAAAAAAGATAATTCCAACAAAATATCCATAACCCAATACTTGATGTACCCACAAATTGACAAAGAGTATCAATCCCAGTAATCCTGTCAATATCCACCAACGGCCTTCTACTTTTTGATGAAATCCATAGGCGACAATTGCTGCTGCCCATAGCATGAGTAGGTATAAAAAATGAATTTCGGATATGGTATAAAAACTCACAACGCTCACAATCGCAAAGAGTAAAAGATGTTGCCATTTGCGTGGTATGCCTATTTCCCATAGTAAAAATCCAATGAGAAAAATGCTGCCTACATTCGCTGTAAAGATAGAATTATTGTAGGATAAATATGGTAATAAAAAGTCTGGCGTAAAGAAGTCTTGATAAGGTTTGAGTATTGATTTTATAGAATAAGAAAAGCAATATAAGCTCAAAAACAAGAAGGAAACTTTACGCCCAAATCCAAAATAGAATATCAGAAAGAAAAGCCCTGATGTCATAAATATCGTCAACATCAATATCATTTGATTATTAACGGATTTATCGGCGGCTGTGATGACAAAGTAATTCCCGACTTGAAAATTAGCGTAATTGTACTTGGATAGTCCGAATTGCTTGTGTTTTACAGAAATTAAATGTTCGCCAGCGCTACTTAACTCATGCGGTATTCTTGCGTAGAAATGAAAGCGTCCGATTTTAGATAAAATGGAGTCTGGATTTAAATCTCCGTTTTCACCGATTAATTCTCCGTCCCAGTAAACTTCTTGTGCACCACGTAAGTTCGAAATCTTGAGTGCTAAAACATCTTCATAGTCTTGTTGTAAAAAAACAGATGCTTGTACCCAGACATTTCCTTTGTCCAGTAGATTATTAGCGTGCAAATATCCTATTTCGTTGCTTTCACAGAGTTGATTTTTCGGGTCGTTGCTTTCACCTGCGCACACGCGTATTTTTTCGATTCGAATAACCTCTTTTTCATTTTCTTGTATAGAAATAGTGTCTTGAGCTAGCCCCGTGAAGCTATTCAAGAGTAATAATAGTGGTAAGAAAAATCGAAAAAATTGAGCTGTTTGCAAAATCTGAATATTTTAACAAGAGTAGATTTCAAATAAGAGAACCTAAATATCAGATTTCCCAATAGTAAAATCTAACGTCTAATATCTTCAGTCTAACATCTAATAATACGTAATAATACGTCAGATTTGAGAGAGATGCAATTTTAATGGGTGAATGGTTGTATAGTTGTCTGAATGGTGTCAAGCTTAACGCTTCTTCTTCGATTTCCAGTTGGCATCTCCAATCTTTCCTAATCGCCAGATGATTTTCCCTATAGATTTTTCAATATCGGCGTAAAGCATTTCTTCTTTTCCTGTGTAAATTAGCATCACGGCTAATTGCTTTTCAGACTCTTCTCTTTTGCGATAGACTTTGTGTTTACTTAGACGGTAGGCTTCGCGCATTCGGCGTTTTAGGAGATTTCGTGCGACTGCCGTTTTGAATCTTTTCTTTGGGACTGAGAAAGTTACTTGCACTGGGGCCTTACTTTTACGCTCTTCCACCTCACGCCAGACTACGCGTACAGGGTACGCACCAAAAGACTCTCCTCCCGCAAATAGTCCCGCGATGACTTTGCGACTTTTGAGTCGTTCTTCTTTTGTGAATGTGAATTTTTTCGGCATTAGTGCAAAGGTAGAAAATTTGGGGATTGGTTTAATGTATTGATTGATTTAATCTATTTACATTTGGGCATAAAACAAAAAGATTACGTCTTTTCATTTTTCTTTACTACCTTCACACTTGACAAAAAACCTTGACAATCAACCAATTACGATTTAAAATATATTTTCAAGGCTAATAAATCGTAAAATTACAAATCCGTAAATAATGAGAGACTACACCGAAGGACACCTACCTATCAACGTTTGGGCTGAAGAAGACCGCCCACGAGAAAAACTACTAAATAAGGGAAAAAACGCTTTAAGTGATGCCGAACTAATAGCCATTATCATCAATAGCGGTTCTAGAAAGGAGTCCGCAGTTAGCTTATCAAAACGTATTCTTAGTTCGGCAGGGAATAACTTAGACGAATTAGGGAAACGTAGCATTCCAGAGCTAATGAAATTTAATGGTATCGGCGAAGCGAAAGCTATCTCCATTGCTGCGGCGGTAGAGTTGGGTCGTCGCCGACAAATGACCGCTCCACAAGACAAACCACAAATAACCAGCAGCCGTGCGGCTTACAATCTCTTAGGTCCACTCCTCATGGACTTGCCTCATGAAGAATTTTGGATGCTAATACTCAATCGTGCCAGCAAAGTTATATCGCGCGTACAAATGAGCATCGGGGGTGTTTCAGGAACGATTATGGATTCGAAGCTGATTTTCAAACGCATTTTAAATGAACCTGGCGCAACCTCTGTCATTTTGTGTCACAATCATCCTTCTACCAATATTCAACCTTCTCCTGCCGATATCGAATTGACAAAAAAATTAGTCTTCGCGGGCAAAGCTCTGGATATAAAAGTCTTAGATCATTTGATAATAGGTGGACATGATTATTTTAGTTTTGGCGATGAAGGAATGATTTAAATTGGAAAGCGTAATGAGAAATAGGGGGATTTTTGAGAAATAACCCACTCTGGTTCAACTATAAAATTTCTCTAACGTTGTTTCTTTTAGCATTTCTAACAAACTGGAAAGAGCCATCAAATCTATGGAAGAAAAAAAGCCAAAGCAAAATTTTGATTATCAACTTTTAGGCAGAGTCATTGGACTCGCAAAACCTTATCGTTCCTTGTTTATCTCGGCGGGAGTATTGTCGATTCTCTTGGCTTTACTGTCTGTTTTGCGCCCAAAACTGGTGCAAATCATGGTCGATGATTATATCTTCCAATATGACATTCCAGGGATGACTAAGGTTGCTTTGATTTTCATAGTCGCATTAGTTGCCGAAAGTATCTTACGTTACATTTTTATTTATTCTACCTCGGTCTTGGGTCAATCTGTCATTAAAGACCTCCGCGTTCGTGTGTTTAATCATATTTCAAGTTTGCGCTTAAAATACTTTGATACCACTCCTATCGGAACTTCTACGACTCGAACTATCAATGATATTGAGACGATAAATACCGTTTTCTCGCAAGGTGCGATTACTATTGTTGCAGACTTGTTGACGGTTTTCGTGGTATTGGCGGTGATGTTTTCGACATCTGTTCAGTTGACTTTAATTTGTCTAACGACAATGCCTTTTTTAATTATTGCAACTTATATTTTTAAAGAGAAAGTAAAAGCGTCTTATCAAATTGTACGGACGCAAATATCTAAGATGAATGCCTTCTTACAGGAACGTATTTCGGGTATGCGCATCGTCCAAATATTTAATGCAGAAAAGCAAGAAGGAGATAAATTTAAAGAGATAAATAGAGAATACACACAAGCCAATTTGAATAGTATTCTTTACTATGCAGTATTCTTTCCTGTGGTAGAAATCATCTCTGCGACTGCCCTTGGTCTTATGGTTTGGTGGGGTGCGCGTGGTGTGATTAGTGATACCGTTTCTCTTGGTGCTTTGGTTGCCTTTCCTATTTATTTAAGTATGCTTTTCCGTCCGATTAGGATGCTAGCTGACCGATTTAATACGCTCCAAATGGGTTTAATCGCAGCAGAGCGCGTTTTCAAAGTCATTGACCGCACAGATATTATAGAAGACAAGGGCACATTAGAACCAACAAAAGTAGAAGGTAAGATTGAATTTTCTGATGTCTGGTTTGCTTATAATGCGGAAGAATGGATTTTGAAGGACTTGAGTTTCAAGGTTAATTCTGGCGAAACTTTGGCGATTGTAGGTAGTACAGGTTCGGGAAAAACGACTATTATTAATCTACTCAGTCGTTTTTATGAAATACAAAAAGGAGACATAAAAATTGATGATACGAGCATTCGTGATTTGACTTTGGATGCCTTGCGTTCACGTATTGCAGTTGTGTTGCAAGATGTGTTTTTATTCTCTGGTTCTGTCTTAGAAAATATTACTCTGCGCAATCCTGACTTCACACGAGAGGAGGTTATAGAAGCGGCAAAAATGATTGGTGCGCATGAGTTTATCGAAAAATTGCCTGGTGGATATGACTATGAAGTTATGGAACGTGGGGCGACACTTTCGATGGGACAACGTCAGTTGATTTCTTTCGTTCGTGCCTTGGTTTACAATCCTAATATTTTAATTTTGGACGAAGCGACTTCTTCTGTTGACCCAGAAACAGAGGCAGTTATTCAATATGCAATTGAGAAACTAATCGCTAAAAGAACTTCTTTTATCATTGCGCACAGGCTTTCAACTATTCGTCATGCGACTAATATTATGGTATTACATAAGGGTGAAGTTCAGGAATTTGGTCCGCATGAAGAGCTATTAAAAATAGAGGAAGGACATTATCGAAACTTGTATGAGATGCAGTTTGTGGGAGAGGCGATTTAGCTATTGAACTAGTTTTTAGTATAATTCTATCTTGATTTTAACTGACTTCCCAACGTAAAAGTATTTTAAGAAAAGTCCGTAGTTCTAATCAAGACTACATAAATTTACGCTATGAAAATTACAGCACTACACATCTATCCTGTCAAATCACTCGGTGGATTTTCTGTTAACTCCTCCATTCTCACTTCGAAAGGTTTACAATACGACCGAAACTGGATGTTATTGGACAACGACGGGACATTCATGACGCAGCGCACTGTGCCAGCTATGACACAGATTTTGACAGATATAAAAGACGGACACTTACACTTCAAACACCGTCCAACTGGTAAAACAGCGTCCATTCCTATTCAAAAAAATTACAGCGAAAATTTCTCTTCAAAAGTTTGGTCAAACGACTGTGAGGTACAGCATGTCAGTGATGAAATTGATGCATATTTGTCAGAGGTTTTAGGTCAGAAGTGTAGTCTCGTGTTCTTACCAGAAGAAAATATTCGCACGAAAATAACAGATGCTGGAACAGTAGAAAATATAGCCAGCTTTGCAGATAAATCACCGATTTTAATAGCAAACGAGGCGAGTATGGCTGATTTTAATAGTAGATTAGAAAAACCCATTCCTTTAAATCGCTTTCGTGCTAATGTCATTTTCACAGGCACAAAAGCTTTTGAAGAAGACAATTGGACTCAAGTAAATTTAGCCGGAGTCGAATGCAATCATGTAGAATTATGCGGGCGTTGTCCTTTGATTAATACGGACCAATTTTCAGGTGCAGTTCAATCTGAACCACTAAAAGTACTGACTACTTTCCGTAGAGATACCACAGACCGACAAGTGAAATTTGGTGTTCGTTTTAGTTGCGAAGTACCTGCGGGTGCTGCGCCAGTGATTTCTGTCGGAGATGATTTTGAGGTAGCTTAAATAGTGGAAAACGTTAAATCTGAGCAATGTACTTTAACTTTCCCTATCTTTGTACGCCGATGTAACTTTTCGAAATAAAAAACGTGTTCATCGTACGTAGCACAGCGTTCCTCGCTGTGATTTTCTAACGGCGGAGAACGCCGTACTGCTTTAAAAATAATTCTATGAAAAAGGTAATTGGCTTTCTAAGTCTATGTTTTGTACTCGTTTTTGCTTCAACGACAATGTCTTCTTGCTCCAAAAAAGTGGGTTGCCCATCATTAGACAGTTCAACAAAATCTAAATTAAATAAAGCAGGAATGCCAAAAAGAAAAGCGTCTTCAGGTGTTTTTCCAAAGACGATGACGAATAAGCAGATGAAAAAGAAGCGTATTCCGAAGAAAAGAAAAAGTTAGAATTATTGAGACCAGTTAGAGTTGTTAGAGTTGTTAGAATTGTTAGAGTTGTTTGAAAGCGACTCTAACAATTTTGAATCTAGTTATCCAAAGCGTCCGTCAAACCCTCCCCTATCAGATTAAAAACCGTCACGGTTAAAAATATTGCGGTTCCAGGAAAAACTGCCAGCCACCAAGCACTGAAATAATCACCCGAACTGCGTAATATTCTTCCCCAAGTCATATCCTCTGCACTTGCGCCAATTCCAAGAAAAGATAATGTCGCCTCTAAAAGTATTGCGCCTGCAATACCAAAAGCGATAGTAATAAGTATAGGCGTTAGAGCATTTGGTAATGCATGACGCCAAATTATTTGTCGATTACTGAGTCCTAAAGCACGAGCTGCTTCGATATATTCTAACTTCTTAATTCGCATTAATTCCGCGCGTAAAAAACGGGCAATGCCTGTCCAAGCAATCAATCCAATAATGACCATTGTCGTAAAAATAGACTGCTTCGTCAGCACGGCTACGGATGCTAAAAGCAATAGTAATCCAGGGATTGAATTTATCACCTCAATGAAGCGCATAATGAGTAAATCTAAAGGAATACTAATGGATTTTTTTAAAGAAGGAATACGCTCAAAAGGCTTCGCGAGTAAATTAAACAGCATAAAAATGCCTAGAAAAATGGCAAAACTTATCAATGCTTGTACTCCTGAATTTTCAGATTCGCTGATGATAAATGAGCGAGTAGAAAAGCCATAGAAAAATGCAGGAAAAATGGCTAATAAATTCATTATCAGCTGAATGCGCGAAATTTTAAAATCCTTATCGCCAAACCATCCCGACAAAACTCCAAAGAAAATTCCGATAATACTCGCTACTAACATCGCTATCAATCCGACTAATAATGCCGTCCGCGTACCGTGTATCATGCCTGATGCGACATCACGCCCTACTTGGTCTGTCCCAAAATGGTGACGCCAACGAAATGAGGGCACATCTTGCGCATCAAATGGACTTTTGTATTTGCCATTCTTAAAATCTGTCGCGGTGGAAGAGTACGGAATGAGAGGCCAAATAGCAGACTCAAATTTTTGATTTTGCCATTTGGTAAGGAGGAATTTCCCATCGGATTTTAACAAGCCTAAATCAATTCCCATTTCTCTAAAAACTGGAAATTGAGTGCTTTCTCCTGACTTGCAATAAAGAGGTTTATCATTAGCTAGGATATTGGCGAAAAGCGCAATAAACACCAGAAAATATAAAAAGCGCAAAGACCAAATCGCCAGTCTATTCTTCTGAAAACGCGACCACAGCATTGACCGAAAAGTCGCATCCTGGGGAGCGTTTTTCTGTACTGCTGTCACTTTTTCATTCAGTTTACGAAAGGAAAACATTGTTGGATTTACGATTTACGAAGTACGATTTACGAACAGGTCTAACCATTCAAATCATACAAATAATTCTAACAGCTTTTAGGATACATAATACATGTCTACTTCCCCTTTATTCTTCGCCATAATCTTACCGCGATGTACAGTATTAAATTGGTATTGAACTAAGTTTCTTGTCGTCTCCGAGAGATTAACGCGACCAGGTTCGCAGTTTGCTTCCATACGTGCGGCGATATTTACCGTATCTCCCCAGATATCGTAAGCGAATTTTTTAACTCCTACGACTCCTGCCACAACAGACCCTGTGTGCAATCCGATTCTAGCTTCAAAAAATGGTAATCCTTTTGCTTGTCGTTCTGCTTTTATTTCATCCAGAAATTCTTGCATTTCTAAAGCGGCTTTAACCATATTCGTCGGCAAAGTTTTACGAGGAACTAATCCACTTGCCGCCATGTAAGCATCTCCGATTGTTTTGATTTTTTCAATATCATCATACTGACTAATGATAAAATCAAAGGCTTTGAAACAAGTATCTAATTCCTCTACCAGTTTTTCTGGTGTCAGTTGCTCTGCAATACTTGTGAAATTTTTAAAGTCAGTGAAAAGGACTGTCGTATCGTTATATTTCTGAGCTTTTGCTTGTCCAAACTCTTTCAATTCAGCAGCAATAGGAGCTGGCAAAATATTCAATAATAATTCATCTGAGCGCTGTCTTTCCTCTTCAATTAAAAGATTTTTATCTTTCAATTCTTTCGCAGATTTCTTTTTAGAACGGTAACGAGAGTAAAGTAATAATGCCGTTAGAATTAACAAAATCGCCAATCCTGCTAGTCCATATACTGCCAGTTGGTTTCGTTTTCCTGCCAACTCAGCCTCTTGTAACTGTACTCTTGCCTCTTTCTTTTCACTCTCTATTTTTACTTTTTCCAGCTCTAGAGTCTTATTCTTTAGTTCAGCTTTCGCTTGCTTTGCAGACAAAGAGTTAATATGGTCTTCTTGTTGATTTACAACTTCTTCAATACGCTCTTTTTCTTCTTCAACTAATATTTTTTCATCTTGGATTTGCACTTTTTCTTCCTGTAGTTCTTTCGTCTTTCGCGACAATGTCGAGTTACTCTTAGACAAATCACTACGGTCACGCTCCAATATTCCAATTTGCTTTTCTAACTGTGCTTTTTGCTTTAATAAGTCACGTTCTTGTCTACTAATCTTCGCTTTTTGCACATCATAATTACTCTGCATCTGCCCCACACTCATACCCGTTGTACTGAAATACTGAAAGGCATCTTTTGCCACATTATAAGCATCGCGAAACTTGCGGTCCTTTACGTAGATATCACTTATTTTTTCTACACTTTTGACAATAAAATCAACATTTTTATCCTGCTTCGCATACTTTAAAGAACTCTCAAACCATACTTTTGCATTTCTATCATTACGCTTTTTGGCATAAATACGTCCCAATAAATAAGAGATTTCGGTCTGCATCCCAATGTTCTTCTTGTCTTGAGCCAGTTTAAACGCTTCTTTTGCATAAGTTTCTGCCTTATCCTTGTCTTTATTCACTAGAAGTGAAGCAATCTGATACTTCAGAGCCAGTTTCTCAGACACAGAACTTGCCGTCGAAAGTTGGTTTTCTAAATCCGTGACAGACTGAGCAGACAGTCCAAAAGACAAGAATAAAATAAATAGTATAAAAATATTTTTCATTGGAATATTCAGTTGTGAGTTGCAAAAGTACAATCCTTTCTGCAAATCAAAGGACGAGAAGCTATCAAAATAAAGAGCATCTCCTGTTAATGGGTGTTAATTGGTCGTTAACAGGTCGTTTTTTTCGGCAGTATGGCTTAGTTTTACGTTAAGTTAGTTATTTTGTTATTGGTTATTATGTTATTTAATGAGCCATTGTTCCCTTCTACAGAATAGGCAAACTCTAAAATCAAAATATTGAGCAACAATATCGTCATACGTATCGTCGTTTTCGGCACCTTAGCTATTCTGAGTATTATCGCAGCACAGACTTGGTGGGTGACGAATATTTGGGATTTAAAAGAGGAGGAATTTCACGAAAAAGTGAATATTGCGCTATTAAATGTAGCAGGTGAATTCGAAAAATTAGGGCGTAACCTACCAGAATATGACTTAATCAATCAAGTCTCTCCCAATTTTTATGTCGTCAATGTCAATGATAATATTAATGCCAGTAATCTAGAGTATTTCCTGCGGAGTGAAATGGAAACAGTGGGTTTGACAGAAGAATTTCAGTACGGAATTTATAATTGTACCAACAAAAATATGGTTTGGGGGGAATTAATAACTTATCAACCCAATGCCGATACAACTAATGTAAAACGGGAAGGTTTGCCCGTTTATGATGATGAAAATTTTGAATATTACTTTGGTGTTACCTTTCCCAATCGAGGTAATTGGATTTTGAATAACATGCGTCCAACGCTATTTCTTACTTTTATCTTATTGATTACAAGTTTGTTTTTTATGTATTCTATGTTTGTTATTTTGCGGCAACAGCGCCTTTCTGAGATGCAAAAAGACTTCATTAACAATATGACGCATGAATTTAAAACCCCAATTAGTACCATTCGAATATCAGCAGATACTTTTTTGAATAATCAAAAGATAAAAGACGACCCACGTTTGAGCCAATACGCGCGTATTATCAAAGACCAAAATACTCGACTGAATAATCAGGTAGAAAAGGTATTGCAGATTGCAAGAATCGAACAAGATAACTTTAAATTAAACCTTGAAGAGATTGCACTACAGCCTTTTTTGATTAAGATATTAAATGGCAACAAATTGAATATCGAAGCACTCGGTGGTACTTTATCTACTGATTTGAACACGCCTGATGCTATTGTAAAAGCAGACCGTTTACACTTTAATAATATCCTCCATAATCTTATTGATAACGCCACTAAATACAGCAAAGGGGAACCAGATGTACAAGTCAGAACTTATACAAAAGGGCGAAAAAACCATATAGAAATAAAAGATACAGGTATTGGTATTTCAAAAGAAGAACAAGTGAAAATTTTCAAGAAATTCTATCGTGTTCCTACGGGAAACATCCATAATGTGAAAGGCTTTGGATTAGGATTGTTTTATGTGAAAAACATTTGTAAATCACATAACTGGAAATTAGAATTGGAAAGCGAAGAAGGCGTAGGAACGACAATCAGAATTATCCTGTAGAAACTTTTCATAAATTAAGACGGTGTAATCTCAACCTATACACACGAT
>CALDUB010000356.1 GCA_937923465.1 uncultured Saprospiraceae bacterium | reverse complement strand
GACCACATGGGCATTATGTCCAATGGTGTTGCCAACCATAACGCTCCTGAGACTCTTGCCCCTTTAGTTATTTTACCCAACATTGAGGACAATGCGGAGCATTGCTTTACCATAATGTGGGACCCATCTATACCCATTTTTGAGGCGACCCTTTCTGGCACTTCGATTACTTACAATGGAGATATTTCGGCTCTTTTCCCTCCTGGTGTGGACGTCTATTATGGCTATACGGGTAGTACAGGAGGTGCCGTCAATGAACAGCGTGTTTGCTTGTATAATACAGACGAACTAGAGGATGTTGCGATTACTGCAATTGACCCGATATGTGTTAGTGACGGAGTTCAAACGCTTACAGCTAATTTACCTGGTGGTACTTGGGGAGGTGCAGCAAACGGACAGGGACAAATTGACCCTACGACTTTAGATGCTGGCACTTATGCTGTCACTTATGTTCTTGGAGATTTTGAATGCGAGTATTCTGATGAGATTACGATTGAAATTTTACCTGAAGTTCAAACAAACTTTGTCTCACAAACCAATATTGATTGTACGATACTAACAGGAAGCCTCGAAATAGAGGGGCAGAATGGTATAGAACCTTATTCTTATGTCTGGAGCAATGGAGAAACAACGGGAACGATTATAGATTTGCCTGCGGGAATTTATACTTTGACAATTACAGATAATAATGGTTGTTTGACAATGGAAGAATATCAAATTACGTCTGAAAGTGCTCCTCAAATCACAAATATTGATGTCACTCCCCAATTGTGTGATGAGAACAATACCATTCAAGGCGGTTCATTTATCGTTAACGTGACTGGAGGTAGTGAGCCGTATTCTTATAGTCTTGACGGTGGAACAACATTTCAGTCTGAAAATACTTTTGAAAATTTAACAGCCGACAGCGGAACCGTCACTGTCCAAGATAATAATGATTGTACAGTGACTCAAGATTATGCGCTTTTATCAGCGACATATCCAACTATAGAAATTCAAGCTAGCAGTTTAGAGTTTTGTGGGGAAATCGTCACTTTGACTGTAGAAACAGAAGATACAGAGTCTCTTCTATGGTCAAATGGCGCAGTCGTCAACTCTATCTCGCTTGAAACAGCGGGAACAATTACAGCAGAAATAACAAATTCATTTAACTGTACCGCAGCGGCAGAAGTAACACTGACAGAGTGTCTAGATTACGATATTCCAAACGTTTTCACACCGAATGGTGATGAAGTTAACGATAGTTTTGGTCTAGTTACAGAGTCTCAAAATATTACTTTTTCTATGAAAGTATTTAGCCGTTGGGGGCAAATAGTTTATGAAGGAAATGAAAATTGGGACGGTAATGTTGACGGACAAGCTTTTCCTGCGGATGTGCTAGGCTATGTTATGGAGGTTAATATCGGAGGAGAGATTATTGTAGAAAAAGGCGATGTAACTCTGATTAGATAATGATAAGTCACCAGACATAATGTACAAAAAAGTCCTTCGATAAAATTATCGAAGGACTTTTTTGTATCATGAAATGACTTGCGTATCAATTAGTCTAAATAATTATCAACCGCAGATTTTCTTGCAGATACATGCGTTTTTAGTTCACTGATAGCCGATTGAAAAGCAGAACTATTATTTAAAAAAGTATATCCGTCCTCTTCCATTTCTACATATTCTTCAATTAAAGCAGCGTAAGTAGTATAAGTAGCTTGCATGGTATTCACGTTAAAAGCACCGTCGATAACTTCCTGTAAATAAGCATCATACTTCGCTTTATACACCTCGTCTTGATATAAATATCCAATGAGAGGCCAAACATCTGTACTCAGTCCTGCAAAATTTAGAGGTAAAGAACCACCTTGCTTACCATCTTGCAATGCTTCATTATTATCCCAAGGTATCCATGTTAATTTGTCTGTATCGGGGTTATTATACAGAAAATAATTGTGCGTCATTCTCCCATAAGTATCCCAATTTTGGATAGTAGTGTTGACTGCTAAATATTTTAAGAATACATCTGTATCAAAAGCACTTTCTAAGTCTGACCTCCACGCAGCAGCATCTGTAGTTCTTGCATCATCATGTAATATGGTATATAAGTTCAGGACATCTGAAAAATCTGCCTCATCCTCGTTGTTCTTCTTGACAAATTCGTCCTCATCATAAGTTCCTGAGGCAAAACTCGCAGCATTTCCGTCAGGTTTGTACAAATTACCATCATCATCTGAAAATTGTGTTTCGGTAACCGTGTCCGTCACCTCTTCAGATAAAGTGTACAATCCAAAATATTTTGGTCCGCTTCCATTGTCAACATAAACTGTATAAAATGCCGTGTGCGCCGCAGCTAAGCCTGCATTTCTAAATACATCTGTTCCTACTTTTTCTCTCAACAATGAATTGTCCCCATAATTATTTTTAAGGCTAAATTTCTTAAAACCATAAAAACGTTGATTGTCTATTTGTGGATATTCATCTTCAAATTCATCAAAGTCTAATTTAAAAGACAACTTCAAAATCCCACTTTGCCAACTTGATTGTAGACTTGAATTTCCTTTAAAACGTAATCCTACACGATACCATTGTTTTCCTTCATAAAATACCTCTCCTGGCACAAATATAGGGTCTTCCTCTGCAAAATCTCCACCGCCAGGACCTGATGAACCGCCGCCAAACGTTCCGTATAGGTTTGTCATATCATCCAACATAATATCCCACCGCTCTTCTGATATAACGATATCTAATCTCTTTACTTCATTATCATTAAATACCTCTTCAAAATTGGGCTCAGCATCCTTGCTGTGTGTATCTGCTGTCCAGTCTGTTGCAGCAAAATCACTATCATCAAAAACAATATCCTCAACAGTTACTGTATCTCCATCCTTCTTACATGCACTGAATAATAGTGCCGTGATAACAAAAAGGAATGCATAATTAAGTTTTATCTTTCTCATTTTGAATAGATTTAATTTTCAAATTTTAAGTTCAATATAAAGACAAGACAAACTTTAAAAGACCTACTTTTTTTAAAATAAAATTTAAAATCACATTAACAGGCATAAAAAAAGGAGCGATAAAATCGCTCCTTTTCTTTTTTAGTCGGTAAAATACATTCACTATACTGACGCCTCAGCCCCACTAAACAAGTGCACGATATCCCCAATTTTTTCCTTTAAATCGCCTCTATCTACGATAAAATCTAAGAAACCATGCTCTAAAAGAAATTCAGAAGTTTGAAATCCTTCGGGTAAGTCTTTTTTGATTGTTTCCTTGATAACACGTGGACCAGCAAAGCCAATAAGAGCCTCTGGTTCAGCAAAATTCAAGTCTCCCAACATTGCAAAAGATGCCGTTACACCTCCTGTCGTTGGGTCTGTCATCATACTAAAGTAAGGAACGCCAGCCTTAGCCATACGCGCCAAACGTGCAGATGTTTTTGCCATTTGCATCAATGAAAAAGCAGACTCCATCATCCGTGCACCACCTGACTTTGAGATAAGAAGCATCGGAATGCGGTTTTCCTCTGCAAAGTCAATCGCACGCGCAATTTTTTCACCTACAACAGAGCCCATAGACCCGCCAATATAGCTAAAATCCATAGCTGCAATGACTAAAGGACGCTTACGTACTTTACCATGTGCAACAGAGATAGCATCTGGCAAATCTGTCTTTTTATCAGCACTAACCAAACGGTCTTTATATGCTTTTAAATCTTTAAATCCTAAGAAATCCTTAGAGCGTAACTCCAAAAACATTTCTGTATATTTTCCGTCGAAAATCAAATCAAAATAATCATGAGAGCCGATACGCGTATGATAATTACATTTTGGACATTTCAAAACATTATCTCGCATGTCCTTCATCGTACTCGTCTCGCCACAGTTTTTACACTTGTACCAAAGCCCATCTGGTGCTTCTTTCTTATGCTGCGTAGCTGTCTGAATTCCGTCTTTTAAGCGTTTGAACCAACCCATATTTGGAAATAAATTTTAAGTTTGTTTTGCTGTGATTAGGTCTTAAGGGGGCTTCTCCACTCGCCCAACTCACCACTCTCCTCTTTTTCTTGGCCCAAAGGTAAACCCAAAAAGGAAGTTTTTTAATTTTCGAGCAAAAAAATTACGCACGCATCGCTTCTACGGGGTCCATGTTAGCTGCTTGCCATGCGGGTATAACCCCTGCTATGACGCCTATTATCGCAGACAAACTAATACCAAAGATGATATTACTAGGTGCTAAATACAACGGATAAGGCATGACACCAGAGAGTAATTGAAGACATAAATAGACCAATAATAGTCCGACAACTCCACCTAAAATACAAAGTAAAATTGCTTCAATAAGAAATTCAGAAAGAATGACTGATTTTTTTGCTCCAAGTGCTTTTTTGATACCGATAATGTTGGTTCGCTCTTTAACGGAGACAAACATAATATTCGCAACGCTAAACATCCCTACAAAAATCGCAAATCCACCGATAATAAATGAAGCAATATTCAAAGAGTCAAAGAAACTATCTAAAACACTCGCGATTATGGAGACACTATTAATCGCAAAATTATTGCCTTCTCGTGGGCGTAGTTTACGACTCACACGTAGTGCACCAGTCAAGTCATCCTTTAGTTGTTGCGAGGAAATGCCATCCTTTGCTTTGACGGCAAGCACGGTCCCAAAGCCAAACTTCGACTTAACATTTGCTATCTTTTTCGCCATTTCGTAAGAAACCATGACGCGTTCATCCATATTTCCGATTTGAACTAAAGACTCCCCTTCCTCCTTCAATACACCAATAACTTCGGCTTTTACACCCATTAACTTTACACTTCTACCTATCGGGTCGATACTACCAAAGAGCGTCTCCGCCACCTTGTAACCCATGATAATTTTATTTGCGCCCTTGTTATACTCCATAGAATTATACCAGCGCCCTTTATCATATTCAAATGCAAAAAGATTACTATAATCCTCCGTAGCAGCGACTACACCTACCTGTTGGACATTATTGTTGCGATATTTGATAGTTTTACTGCCTAACTGAACTTCCAGAGCTGTAGACTCGGCAGATTTGACATTATCACGGATGTCTTCGTAATTTTTCAAAGACGGAACTGGGCGTTGCGCATATTTCCAATAATTTAAACCTGGGTCTTCATTCCACGGAAAAACTTGTACATATAAGACATCATTTCCTAGCTTATCAAAACTACCTCTCACCTCTCCTTCCAAAGAGTCAACGCCTGCCTGCACGCCAATAATGCAAAAAATACCAATAGATATCCCAAGCAAAGACAAGAAACTCCTTAGTTTATTTGAAACTAGAGCGTAATAGGCTTGTCTAAAATTTTCTTGAATGACTTTTAAAAATGTGAGCATATTGTAGTTGTTGGTAATGTGCAATCTCTTTTACTTATAGCGATAAAGATAGTATAGCAAATAGATAGGAAAGAATAGCTTAGATGAAAGTCAGTTATTAATAGGCGAGCAGTCGAATTTGGTCTATAGATAGTTGAAAAACAAAGAGCGAAGCAAATAAATTGCTTCACTCTTGTAAGAAATCACCCGACTGTTAAATTTTTAGTTTTATAGGGAAATGTGTTTTGTGTAGGATTAACTGCACAAGTCCACCTTGCGATATCACAAATATAGGAAAAAAATAATTCGCAGCAAATAGAATTTGTAATATAAGAGAGAAAACCATATTTAATTTACAACGACAAACAGATAATTTCCATAAATTTTTATTTATCATTTAGTTAAATTATCATTTTAAATAAAAACGCTATAATTCGTACAAAATCAATCTTATTCTACTTAAAATATTTGAATTTCTAATACAAAACAGTGTATAATCTGAACAGGAATAAGGTTATGATATACATTAAAACAATCAATTTTCGCAAACTATTCATACGATATCCAAATTAAAACTTCTCTATAAAAATCAAAAGAGAACTATTGCTATTACCTCTTGATATTCAGTTAATTTTCCGTATTTTTGCACGCAAATTGAGAATGCTACTCGCATTTCAAACAACTATTAAAATTTGCTTTTCTATTTTTAGAAAACAATCATCCAATATTAAACTTATGTCAAAACAAGCAACACGCTTTCGTACAGGTGTTTTACACGGCGACGAGGTTACAGAATTACTGAACTACGCCAACAAAAATAATTTCGCATTGCCAGCAGTCAATGTCATCGGCACGAATACAATCAATGCAGTTTTAGAGACAGCACGTGATTTGAATTCTCCTGTGATTGTCCAATTTTCAAATGGCGGCGCTCAATTTAATGCAGGCAAAGGTTTATCTAATGAAGGACAACAATCTGCTATCATGGGCGGTGTTGCTGGTGCAATGCACGTACACACTATGGCAAAAGCTTACGGTGTTACTGTAATTTTGCATACTGACCACTGTGCAAAAAAGCTATTGCCTTGGATTGACGGATTATTGGATGCAGGTGAAAAATTTTACAAGCAAACAGGTTATCCTTTGTACAGCTCTCACATGATTGATTTGTCAGAAGAATCATTGGAAGAGAATGTCGAAATTTGTTCGAAGTACTTCAAACGTATGGAAAAACTAGGTATGACACTAGAAATCGAACTAGGTGTAACTGGTGGTGAAGAAGACGGTGTAGACAATACAGATGTTGATTCTTCACGTCTATATACGCAGCCAGAGGAAGTAAATACCTTTTACGAGGCATTGAGCAAGATTAGTGATAAATTCACTATCGCAGCAGCATTTGGTAATGTGCACGGTGTATACAAGCCAGGAAATGTTGAGTTGCGTCCAGTGATTTTGAAAAATTCTCAGGACTTTGTGAAGGAAAAGCACGGTTTAGACTCTGACCGTCCGATTAACTTTGTATTCCACGGTGGTTCTGGCTCTAGCGAGGCAGAAATTCGTGAAGCTATCGGTTACGGTGCTGTAAAAATGAACATTGACACAGATATGCAATGGGCATTTTGGTCAGGTGTGCGTGATTTTTACACAGAGAAAAAAGATTACCTACAAACTCAAATCGGTAATCCAGACGGAGCTGATAAGCCAAACAAGAAAAATTACGACCCACGTAATTGGTTGCGTAAAGGTGAAGTTGCTTTCCGTGAGCGTTTGAAAAAAGCGTTTGAGGATTTGAACTGTGTTGGTACGAACAAAGTATAAGCACGGTGGACGGTTACGTCTCTGAAAACGATTGCTCTCTGATTGAGGGCAATCGTTTTTTTTATTTTGTCAAAGAAATCTTAAAAGCTTAGAAGGAAAACTTAAATATTATGATTTTAAGCTATCTCTTAAAATATATCTGAGAATGCTTACGTTTTCTCCCCTGTCAACGAAAAATTACCAAAAAAACAACTTTAGATGAAAAATACAATTCTTTTTTTCCTCCTATTGGCTTTCTTGCCTAATGTAAATGCTCAGACCAAAGACTCTATTACTGTCCACTTTGAGAGCGATTTTCTTATCATTCACCACAATCATAGCAAAAATACCTTCGCTATCAATAGCAAAAAGGAAAAGAAGGGCTTTGCTAATCTCAAATATTTACAAAGCGTTGGTAGTTGCTACCAAGCTATTGATGAAAACAATGACATATTTTTCATAGGAATGAATGTCGAAAAAAAGGAAGAAGCAGAGAACATGTATTGGTTATGCGGTACAGTCAATCATTATACGCTAAAAGTGGAAGAGACGAAAAACTCTTTTGTGATAACGAGAGATGAAACTTTCTTTGACATGGGAGACCAAGACCCACCCAAAGAAATGGTGACAATACCAAAAAAAGATGCTGAAGAGGTACTATTCATCAATGGTCAGAATACTTTTGATTACACAGGAAATTTCTCATTCACAACGAGGGACATCAGCCCCACGACTATCTTTTTATTGAAAGACGGGAAGTATTCTATCTTAGATGAAAAAGGTATTCAATATGACTCTGTAGATTTTACGAGCTACGCTCCTACACTTAAATATAGCGTGAATAATCTTCATGGTTTTCATAATATCACAGAAGCAAAATATAAAGAATTGGGAGATTTTCAGGAAAATCTAGCGCGTGTGACAACAGCTGACGGGCGGAAAATTATCATTGATAAAAAAGGAAATGAGTATTTTTAAATTGAATGCTTCTTTAGCTTTTGGAAAAACGATTGTTCTTATGAGCAATCGTTTTTTTTTGTTTAAATGAAAGGTTACAGACTTTTCCTAGTACCTTGCACGCAAAGCTATTTATTAGCCACAATAATAAAAAAACAAACGAATGGAGTCTATCAATTTACAAGAGAAAGCAACCGCGGGGAAAGGTACAGTTGAAGTTTTTTGGTACAAGAACGAGAGTATTGGTCTGGAAAGAACTATTTTTCATCAGATGAAAATTCCGATAACATCTATCGACTCAGAGTTAGAAGATAAGTCTCAGAAAATTGACACCGTGATAGTCGTTGACTGGCTAAATTTGCACTTAAGAGACCCTTTGGAGCTGGATAGATTGGTTTTAAAATCTACCTTGGAAGACGATAGCGAAATTTCAATTCGTGTCAGAGGTGCTAATAATCCTTGTGACTTGAAGAGAATGGCAATTAGCAAAAAAGGAAATAATTTGTATGAAATAGAGTGTGTATTTCGTATGGATTTTGAACACGAAAAAGTAGCGGCTAACGAAATCTTCAAATTCACAACGGAAGTTGAATTGAATCCTCTGATAAGAAAATCAAGATAAAGAAAAGATGTAATAACCTGATTTTTTGTAAAAAACGACTGTCCTTTTAGGGCAGTCGTTTTTTTGTTTATAATTTAAAGAATTCAACAAACAGCTTACGACCAATGAATATCTTACAAGCTTAACTTTTCGCAATACGAAATTACGAAAAAACAAGAAAAGCATTTGTAATCCTCAATTATTGGTTGTAGTTTCGATTCCTGAAATTGGTTGACCAATTACCTAAAGTAACTTAATCTCTACCAATAACAAACGACAATCAGTAAACTTAGAAACGAAGAAACAAAGCAAAATAATGAACGAAACAACCAACTTTCAGCAATTTGAAAAAATGCATGAGGAGCAATTACCTGTTCCTAAACACAAACTACACGACTGGACACATTTTGCTGGATTGTATGCCGCCGAGCATGTTGCTGCAACTGAATTCGTCATCGGGGCTACCTTCGTAGCTTTGGGGGCAAAGACAATGGATATTATTTGGGGCTTGCTCATTGGTAATATATTAGCGGTGCTGAGCTGGACATTGATTACTAGTCCGATAGCCGTTGATACGCGTCTGAGTCTGTATACTTACCTCAACAAGATTGCGGGTAACTCTATGTCAAAATTATACAACTGGGCAAACGTTCTCATTTTCACCGTTATCTCTGCCGCCATGGTGACCGTTTCTGCTACTGCGGTTCGTTTTGCCTTTGATATTCCCGCCCAGCTAAGTTGGTATCCGACCAATGTTTGGTTTGTGGTGATTGTATTGCTGGTTGGTGCATTTGTAGTATCCGTTGCAATTTATGGCTTCAATGCCGTCTCCGAATTTTCAAGTATCTGTGCCCCTTGGTTATTTGTCATGTTTGCTAGTGGTGCGCTCGTTTTGATGCCCGCATTGTCTTTAGATGTTTTGGGCAAAACACTACCAAGTGGTTGGGCGGATTTCTTGAGTATCGGAAATCAATCAATCTGGACAGGTGTAAATAGTAACGGAGAACCTGGTATTGGTCTGGTCGAGGTCATCGGATTTGGTTGGGCTGCGAACACAATTACCCATTTTGGATTGATTGATATGGCTTTATTGCGATTTGCAAAAAAGAAATCTTATGGGTTAGCAACGAGTACAGGAATGCTGTTCGGGCACTACATTGCATGGATTTCTGCGGGAATTATGGGTGCAGGTACTGCCGTTATTTTAGGAAAAGCAATAGTCGAATTAGACCCTGGTGATGTTGCATTTTATGCTTTGGGCTGGTCAGGATTTGTTATCGTTATTGTCGCAGGTTGGACAACTGCCATCACCAATCTATATAGAGCTGGTCTGGCAGCACAAGCTATTTTCAGCAATGTATCTCTCAGAAAAACGACCACCGCTGTTGGTTCGGTAATGGTTGTTGTGGCGTGTTTTCCTTTTGTATTTTCTCAAATTTTGCCATTGCTGACTTATGCAGGCTTATTGGTTGTCCCTGTTGGGGCGATTGTTTTTGCAGAGCATCAGATTTTTCCAAAAATCGGCTATACTCGATATTGGTCTAAGTATCAAAATTATACACATAGCACACCTGCGGTAGCCTCATGGGGATTAGGTTTAGTATTTGGTTTTGGACTGAACATTTTAGATGTCATGTCCTTTTACTATCTGTTTATTCCAACTTGGTTTTTTACAATTTTCGTGTACATTCTTTTAGCGGGTAAGTACGGCGCGCAAGAACAATATCCCGAAGGAGAAGCAAAGGAATTGACACAGAACGAAAACATAGAACGCTTCCAACAACAAATGGCGGATGCTGAACCTGTCTTTGCCAAAGACACTTCTGCATTTTCTAAAGTACTAAAGATAATTGCTTACACTGCACTGGCTGTAACCTTGTTTTTGGCGGGAAATGTACTATTCGGAAGTGCGGACGAGCTGGCTTATATCGCCAATCGGGAAACCTTCTATACTCTTGGATTCGTTTGTACTGTTTTATACTTTGTGACTGCTTATTGGCTTATGAAAAGAGGTAAATCAGCAACTGTTTAAACTATTTATTTACGCTAAATATTTATGGAACTAATTCAACTAAATCAAGCTAATACCACTCAGATTTCCTCTAATCTTACTTGCCCAACCTATGACAGGCAAGCCTTAAAAACAGGGATAGTACATGTAGGTGTCGGAGGATTTCACCGTTCTCACCAAGCCTATTATATTCATCAATTATTGGAGAAATACAATGCTTTGGATTGGGGCATTTGTGGTGTAGGCTTGCGAGAAGCCGACAGGAATATCTATAAAGTGCTCAAAAAACAGGATTGTTTGTACACTCTTGTGGTGCAACATCCCAACGGCACGGTCAAAAGTGAGGTCATTGGAGCGATAAAGGAGTTTCTCTTGGCGGTCGACACACCTGATTTGGTGATTGATAAAATGGCGCATCGGGACACTAAAATTGTTTCTCTAACTATTACGGAAGGCGGTTATAATTTTAATCCAAGTACGGGAGATTTCAATTTTAAAAATCAAGATATTCAACACGAACTCAAACATCCAGACAAACCAAAAACAATCTTTGGTTTTCTGACTGCTGCCTTGAAAAAACGCCGAGCAGCGGGACTCCCCCCTTTTAGCATTTTATCCTGTGATAATATTCAGCACAACGGAGATGTCGCTCGTAAAATGTTATTGGCTTTTGCTCAAAAACAAGACAGAGAACTGGCAGCATGGATAGCAAAAAGTGTCCATTTTCCAAATACAATGGTGGACAGAATAACGCCCGTAACAAGTCCTGAAGTTATAGCTTATTTGCAAGAAACTCATAATGTAAAAGATGAATGGCCCGTTGTCTGCGAGCCATTTATTCAGTGGGTCGTTGAGGATAAATTTTCGAATGGTAGACCACCGCTTGAAAAATTAGGAGTGCAATTTGTGCCAGATGTAAGTCCTTATGAAAAAATGAAAATCCGACTCTTAAACGCGGGTCATTCTGTCTTGGGTATTCCTGGTGCCATTCATGGTCATCCGACGATTAATGTTTGCATGGAAGACCCTGTTTTTGCAAAGTTTATGCGTCAATTTATGGACAAGGAAGTCAGTCCTGTTTTGGGAGAGATAGAAGGAATGGATGTCGAGAAATACAAAGATGCTTTGGAAGAGCGTTTTGCGAATCCGAATATAAAAGATAGTGTTAGTCGCATCTGTTCGGAAAGTTCGGCGAAGTTGCCTAAGTTCTTGATTCCGACATTGCAAGAAAACTTAGCGAGTGGCGGAAGCATCAAATATGCCACCTTGATTTTAGCCGCTTGGTGTTATTATAGTGACCGTAGAGTAAATGAAAACGGCGAGCCTTTAGAGATTATTGACTCGATGAAAACGGAATTACATCTGTTTGCAAAGACGACTCAAGACGATAATATTGCTTTCCTCAAACAGCGAGAACTTTTTGGAAATCTTGAGAAAAATCCAAGATTCGTAAAGCAATATACTGAAGCTATTCAGTTAATTTATCAAGAAAAAGGCATTAGAAAATTGATGGAAAAATTAATATAAGTTCTACCCTCTTAACTTATACTTTAGTCGTGCATTTGGTATTGTAAAATTCCATTCTGGTTTGCAAAAAATGTGCGTTCTCCATCAAAATCGCGTGACAGAAAAAAATGAAAAGCGAAGTATTTGCTATCCCCAATTATTGGTTGTAATTTCGATACATCAAATTGGTCGACCAACATACCAATTAACAAATTCATCTTTAGCAATTAACTATGTCTATCCACAAACTATTATTTTCACTAGCCTTAATTCTAGCAAGTACCTCCGTTTTCTCACAAACAGTGACGAATCAAACGGAACTAAACAACGCTATTGCGACAGCTACCGCAGGTACCACAATCACGCTAGCAAACGGGACGTGGAACAACACTTTCATAAACATCGACAAAAACGGTACTTCATCCGCGCCAATTACCATCACGGCACAAACTCCCGAAGCTGTCTTCCTGACGGGCAACTCCAGAGTTTACATGGAAGGTTCCTATTTAACCGTTTCAGGCTTAATCTTTCAAAACCCCGCAAACTTAATCGTTGATAACGGCAGGATAGAACCCGTATTCGAGTTAAAAGAATGCGATAATTGTAAAATCATCAACAATAAAATTGACACTTACAACGGCACAGAATCTCAAAAAACGCTAGTTTTTAAGTGGATTCTTGCAGACGGTCAATACAATGAGATTGCGTACAATTCCTTT
>CALDUB010000355.1 GCA_937923465.1 uncultured Saprospiraceae bacterium | reverse complement strand
TTTTGAATTTTTGCCTTTCATATTTCAATTTTGCTAAAGCAAAAAGGAAAAGATGACCCTTCGGGACAGTCAAAAATCCAAAATTTGCTATTTTTTCGACTGTCCTTAAACCAGAAAATTCACTCTTCGAAGCTGAAGTTTATATTTAGCCATGATTATCAATATGTTACGTATTAAAATTAACTAAACCTGATGCAAATCCGAAGCAATCGGGAAGAAACAAAATTTCTTTCCCAGGAATGTAAATCTATTTCTGTCGCGTTCCTTAGGGGCATTTAAAGAATAAGTTATAACAAAGTTGAACAATTATTTTTTTCTTAGTTGAGGCAAAAAACGTAGGCAATGCAGGGCATTGACGAGGCTTTTTAACGAAAAATAAGGAAGAAAGAATGTTCTAACTGTTATAAGTTATTTTTTTAATGACCCTTAGTACATTAGACCTATTTATTCCGCTTGCTGTGTAACAATCTCTTTGTGTTCTATAAAAACATCTCTTGCCATTTCTTCATCGCTTATAATAGCGAAAAACTCCTTTAGA
This sequence comes from uncultured Saprospiraceae bacterium, assembly GCA_937923465.1. Taxonomy (GTDB): domain Bacteria; phylum Bacteroidota; class Bacteroidia; order Chitinophagales; family Saprospiraceae; genus JAHDCG01. The sequence continues at coordinate 3,981 of CALDUB010000355.1, read as the reverse complement.
TAGATGCCTATCTCAATACGCGAATTTAGATTTAAATGTTTGAAACCTTTTACAGTTTCCAAAATTTCATCTTTTCTACCCAAAAAATGATTAGTTATCAATTCTAACTCCTCTCTGCTTGAGAACTCACCAAAAAAGTGACGTTGCTGTACTGTACTGTGATTTAAATCTGGGTCAGGAATAGCATATGCTGCATTGACGATGCCTGAAAAATCAAAGTCATAAGGTACAATAATGTTGTTTTCTAAACCACCACCTGTAAATAACTGAACAGCTTTAACATTACGTAGCATAGAAGAATTCCAATCTTCATTCCCAATCATGTATTGAAACATTGCCATGAGATTATGCGGTGTATGAGAAATCATTTCTGACTTGATGCCGTGGCAGTCACAGATTTCGCCATTTAGTCGCATTGCCATCTCGTCTGTATCTTCTATTAGAAAGCCGTATCTAGTGACTGACTTAGAAGCATTATGTAAATCAACGTACTTTATTTTTACTAATTGAGTCCTGAAGCTATTGTCTGTCAGTCTATTATATATTTGGTAAGTTAAGTATTCTCTTAATACATTATCCTTTGCATCGAATCTGTTGTCCGTACAGTGAGTCACTAATTTTAGCTTGTCGAATTCAGGATTTAACCCGTATCCCGTTAATTCACTCTTAGAGAAATTCAACTTCAATGGCGGAAAATCACAAACTTTGCGACGGTACTTACCTCTCGGTTTTACCTTTAATTGGTGTTTCACGCTATTTCCATTCGCATCTTCCATTTCCATGAAAGCGACTTGATATGTATCTGTATTTTTATTAGTGATGATATTTTGTAAATCTGTTGTCAACGTCAATTCTATAGCATCATTTGATGACAGCGCGATTTTATCGAAAATACTATTTTGTTTTTTTGTTGACTTCTCAATCTGGTAAACTGAAGTCGGTAGATTTTGTGGAATTAACTTTGTGCTGTCGCCTAACATTTCCTGTTCTGCGGTTTTCAGCGAGCTGTTGTTGGACAAAGCGAGCTGTGAAAAACCAAGTGTTAGTGTTAAGGCTAGAAACAGTTTCTGTGTTGTATTTTTCATAATGAGTCATAATTTTATAGTCGAGGAGTTTTCCTAAATCGTATTGCGGTGATTTTCTTAATTACAGTGCAAATATAGGACTTTTTATATTAGTTAGTGTTAAAAATACATTAACTAATTGTCAGTTTAATTATTTGTGCGAATAATAATAACAGATATAAATTTGGCAAAGTTCATTTTTATTGGATAATATTTCACGAAAATTTTGCAGAGAGAATTTTAGTGTGAAATAGGAGAGGGAGTTCAAATTCTATTTGAAAGGTGCACAAAAAGGCTCTTTTTACGACGCGCAAATAGAGTGTAAGGGGAGACGAAATTAATATTCAGTAGAATTTCTAGGTATAAAACAAGGCGAGGAAAGAAAAAACATTGATAATCTAATTGCACAGAATAATATTCCTTGTTAAGACTTTCTAATATTTGAGCTGTTCGATTTCTGATTTGATCTTGGAGAAGATTTATCTTGCTTTTTTTCATCTTTAAATCCATAAGGACAGTGCCGACAACCGCTTTTGCAGCAATATCCACGTTTTAGATGATATTGTTCCGTAAAAACATAGAATCCATTTTCAATATAATAATCTGCCATAAGTTTGTTTTGTAAACAAGCCTTGTATTTGTAAATAAAGAACTATCATTTACCTAAAATAGTTCGGTACCTGGCAGTGTTGAATATTGTTTCCCTTTATCCTCTCGCAAGTCTCCTTCGAGAAAATTTTTCAAGAGGTTTCCAATTTTTTTATATTCAATCAAAAAACCGTCATGACCATAGCTACTATTTATGATTTCTATGTCAGACTTTGGTATATGATTAGCAATAAACTGCTGTTCCTCTGGCGGAAACAGAATATCAGAAGCAATACCGATAACTAAAGTCGGAGCCTGTATTTTGTTAAGCGCAATATCTAATCCGTCGCGATTTCGACCTACATTATGAGAGTCCATGCTTTTGCTTAATGACAGATAGGCTAGGACATCAAAGCGTTCACGTAGTTTTTTTCCCTGATAACGCTGATAACTACTCGCTCGAAAATCTTTTAACTCGTCTAATGAATTGTCAACCTGAGTCTGATTATAGGTCAGATGATTTCTATAAGAGAGCATTGCAATAGCTCTTGCTGCTTCCAGACCTTTACTGCCTGCATTTTTATTATCATCGTACAATGTAGGGTCCGTTTCAATCGCCATGCGTTGCGCCTCATTAAAGGCGATGCCCCAAGAGGAGTGTCGTGCATTGGTGGCGAGTACACAGAGATTTTTAATAATATTTGGACGGGCTATAGCCCATTCTAAGGCAATTTGCCCCCCCATAGAACCACCGATAAGGAGATGTATTGAATTGATATTCAGTTCGATACGCAATCGCTCGTGTGCAGACGCCATGTCACGTGTCGTAATGAGCGGAAAATCTTTTCCGTAAGCCTTTTTTGTCGTTGGATTGATACTGCGAGGATTAGTTGCTCCGTAGCAAGAGCCTAAATTATTAGCACAAACGATGAAGTATTTATTAGTGTCTAGAGTTTTTCCTGCACCGACGAGTCCTGACCACCAATCAGCAGCATCCGAATTAGCAGTTAATGCGTGGCATATCCAGACGACATTATTGCCGAGTTCATTAAGTTGACCATAGGTGTGGTATCCAAATTCAATATGAGGAAGTGTTTCTCCGATTTCTAATGGAAGAGGAGTTGTAGACTTTAAGTATTTCATTGCTAAATAAACGGTTGTATACGAAATGGGCTATGCACAAAATAGAATCTAGTCTACTATTTTGTGTAACGAAATAATCAAATGGCGACAATGTCGGAATTGAAAAAGGTCGTTTCGTAGATTTTATATTTCCGAAATATTTCGGCAGGAATTGGCACCTTTCTCCATTTAAATGAGTTGGTTGCCGGAGCTTCGTAGAGCCTGTTCTCTCCACTCCTCTGTATAAAATCAATCTGACCATGAAGGAAGGATTGATTAGAGTACAAATATATGCAGTCTCAACTAATTTTTTATTTTTTTATGAAGTATTTAACGATTTTCAAACAAGTCTACTATCGATAATCTAATAAACGCTTATATGTATTTACCATAGTATCTTGCGAAAAACCAAAACGGTACATGCTGAAAACTACAGCATTTGCAAATTGCACTCTCAGCCAAGAGTTTGTCTCATATTTTCTTGCGCTGACTAATACGTCCTTTTGAATAACCTTATAAGGTGTTTTTTTCTGAGCGCGTTCAATGAAGTCGTACTCTTCCATAATACGGAAGTTTTCGTCAAAACCATTTAATTCATCAAATAAAGTCTTGTTGATAAACATCGTTTGGTCTCCGCCACGGACAAATATTTTATTAAATTGAGTTGTCCAGTTATTAAATGCAAGTAATTTTTTATCGCTGTCAAACTTAAAACGAAAGCCTCCAATTTCAGAACCCTGATGTATGCATTTGTCTATACAAAGACAGTAATCCTCTGGTGGCAGAGAGTCTGCATGGACAAAATAAAGCAAATCGCCCTTAGAGTGTTTCGCTCCAAAGTTCATTTGTGGCGCACGCCCTTTCTTTGGCGAGAGTAGCGTTATGGCACCTGCCTTTTTTGCTAATTCTCGAGTATTATCAGTGCTTCCAGCGTCAACGACGATGATTTCGTGGTTTTTTGGACAGCTACAATTTTTTAATCTTTTGACTAATTTTTCTATATTTTCCGCCTCATTTAAGGTGGGTATGATTATACTTAAGTTCAAATCTTAATTTTTTTGTGCTTAAATACACTGTAAACAAAGTTTCATTAAATTTTTCGAGTCTTTCTTTTCGCGGATAACTGCGTTAAAAAAATGAACTATAGCTACGGCTATGCTTAATTTTTTTGCCTTATTCTCCACAAAAATAAAGGACGAAAAAAGTT
>CALDUB010000354.1 GCA_937923465.1 uncultured Saprospiraceae bacterium | reverse complement strand
TATTTCCCTGCTTTCATTTGTCGGGTTGGGTATACTTTTGGGGAATAAAAGAACTGCATACTCATCAACTAAATCCATATCAAATGAAATACCTAATCCTTATTTTTTTATTCATCTTAGTGGTTCTATTCTTTCAGCTCAGGATACCCTCTACGTGAAAGGAAAGAAACAACCTCTTCTTGTAGATATTGTAATTGTCAAAAAGAAGACTTTGAACTACATGAAACTTGGTTCAGTTGGACTAAGGACTATTTCTTTAAAGAAAGTAAAAAAGATACAGTTTGGTGATGAAATTACGATTGAAGAACAAGAAAGCCGTCAAGAAATTTTTGTTGTAAAGAAAGCAGAAAAAAGGTCAACGGTATTGCTTCAATCAAGCGGCGTCATATTTACACAGCAAGCAGGAATAAGTTATATGCATCGTATTAGTCCTGCTATCACTCCCAAAGTAAGTTATTGGATACATGTTGGCGGAGGATACCACGCACAGCGTGGATTAAGGCGTAATACCGAGGGTTCTTATTTAGAATTTGGAGTGCGTGCAGAACTCGCGAGTAAGAAAAATCCACGAAATCGCTTCCATATAGGATTAGACATTAATAACCAATGGGTTGAAGGAACCGAGGTTGCTCAATTGGCACTTTTTCCTAATGAGACTCCCAGCCCTGTAGATGATAGCCGAATAGCTTTTCAGATTCCGATAGGATATACTTTTCGTGGAGAAGAGGGATTTTATACCAGTGCTGGTTTAGAAATATCGACCTATAGCCTCTTTCCTGCGATTTTTGTTGGCATGGGGTATACTTTTGGGAAATAGATGTAGTCTGTTTAAATCCTATTCCACCTCAGGATAATTACCCAAATGCGTCTGCTGCAGTCCCGCTTTTCTATCCGCGAAATAACGCTTTAGAGTAAAAGTCGAAGAAGTAAAGGCGATATTATCCCATGGGATTTCTTCCTCACTAAATAGCTGACAATCAAGGCTTTCTTCTCCCACCCCAAATTTTCCGTCTACTAGATTACCTAAGAAATGAATGTAAACTTGACTAATACGAGCAATGCTATAAACGGAATGCGTACCAATGAGTTCCACCTTTCCTAGAGCCTCTTCCCAGACCTCCCGCGCAGCACCTTCTTCCACACTTTCCTTATTTTCTAAATAACCAGAAGGAACATTCCACATCCCGACACAAGGTTCTATCGAACGTTTGCACAGCAGGACTTTATCACCATAAATAGGCAAAACACCCGCTACTATTTTAGGATTTCGATAATGAATAGTCTCACAACTCTTACAAACAAGACGCGGTTTATTATCACCTGAAGGAACAATTTTTTCTATTTTATCAGAACCACATTGGTCGCAATATTTCATCATTACATTAATTTTTAATCACAATTCATCAATCAATTATCTAAAGACTTTCTGAAACAGAATAAAATCGATAGTTTTCATATTTCATATTTCATATTTCATATTTCATATTTCATATGCAATCCCTCCAAATCCTCTGGCGTATCAATCCCAATCGTCTCGTGTTCTGTAATTCCACATTGTATCGCATAGCCATTTTCCAACCAGCGCAATTGTTCCAAACTCTCCGCCACTTCCAGTCTTCCCGAAGGTAATTTAGCGATAGCATTCAGAACATCCGCACGATAAGCATACAAACCGATATGTTTGAAAAATAAATTTTCCTTTATCCATTCTTCGCGTTCTTTACCACGCATAAAAGGAATCGGATTTCTACTAAAGTAAAGCGCTTTCAATTTTTTATCAAAAACGACTTTAACCACATTCTCATTAAAGAGTTCTTTCGTGCTGGTAATTTGCTTTGCAAGTGTCGCAAGCGGAGGACTTTGTGAAATATCTTCTACAGTTTCGTCTTTAATAATATCAATCAACTGTTGGATTTGTTCAGGCGAAATAAAAGGCTCATCCCCTTGAATATTAACCACAAACCCAATCTCCTCATCCGCCAATATTTGTAAGACTTCAGCGCAACGGTCCGTGCCACTTTGGTGAATGTCTAGAGTCATAACAGCTTGCCCGCCAAACGATTCTACATGCTCAAAAATACGCACATCGTCCGTTGCTACATAGACCGCAGAAAAGTCCGGTACTCGCTTTGCTTGTTGATATACACGTTGTATCATACTTTTTCCAGCAATATCAACCAAAGGTTTACCTGGAAAACGAGTAGATGCATATCTCGCAGGAATTATACAGATAGTTTTCTTAATTTTGCGTTGCATTATAGAGACGGTAAATGATTAATGGTGGACGGTCAAAACTGAAAAGAGTCTAACATCTAACATCTCTTCAATGCAAACATACTATTAAACCCCTGCATTTTAAAACGACAACTCATGAGAAAACATATTATATTCCTTTTTTTATGCTGCATCTGTAGCTTAAAAAGCTTCGCTTCTACGCCAGACACCGTGCGTTATTTGACAGAAAGCGATACCATACTTATTGTTAAAAATGAATACGGTGAAAAAATTTATACGCACACGATAAAAGAAGGGCAGACGCTCTGGTCGCTTGCGCGTTTTTATGGATTAAAACCAGAGGAATTAAAGCGTTTTAATACGATATATGACGATAAGGTTTTTAGTCCCGGAGAGAAAATACGCATTCCAATACCAAACAAAGCAATTATTCGATTTGAGAGTCCAAATGTGAATAAATCAGAACTACTCCCTGTTTGTTACGTTGTAAAGAGGGGAGATACTATGTTTGGGATTGCGCAGCGAGACTATAAAATGCCGATAGATACACTTGTCAAGCGCAATAATCTAGAAGGAAAACCTTTACAGCCAGGACAAATACTGCATACTGGATGGATGTCAAAAAAAGGAATACCTGACAGTTTGCAAAATCATAAAGCCTACATTAGTTACGATAAAGATAGCCGCGCAGCAGTAGATTTTGAGAAAGAAAGACGTCGCTATAACGAACGAGGACCAGTTGTCTGGAAAGATGAGAAAAAGAGTAAAGGCAGACGCAAAATGGCAGCCGTGCTACATGATAAAGCAAGAGTAGGCAAAGTCATCGAAATCTACAACCCGAGCAATAAACGCAAAGTATACGCAAAGGTTATTGGACGTATCCCGTCTGGAGCATATGACCCAAGTATTATTGCCGTTTTGACAGAATATACAGCCCAACTATTGGGCGCAAAAGACAAGAAATTTTTTGTCGAAATAAAATATAAATAAGAATAGTTGCTCGAACGTAGTTTGAGCATAGAGCAGTTAAATTAATTTTTTCAACAGTGAGAAAAGAGAATGAGTAAGTCCCTGGCTACTGTATAGTTATTCACTCATTTGAGTCATTCTCGCAAAAGGTTCGCACAAATAAAAAAGCGAATTTTTTCACTACTGAATTTATGAAGTATCACGAAAACATCCTCTCAACCATTGGCAATACCCCTTTGGTTTTAATGAACAAAATCACAGCAGAATTGCCGTGTAAGGTATATGTGAAATTGGAAACAACCAACCCTGGTCATTCCATTAAAGACCGTATGGCGCTTAAAATGCTCGAAGATGCAGAACGCGACGGCAAACTAAAACCAGGCGGTACTATCATCGAATGTACCTCTGGTAACACAGGTATGGGACTAGCCATAGCAGGTGTTGTAAAAGGCTACCGTTCTATCTTTACGACTAGCGATAAGCAGTCGAAAGAAAAGATTGATTTGCTAAAAGCAATGGGTGCAGAAGTTATCGTTTGTCCAACAAACGTAACACCAGAAGACCCACGCAGTTACTACTCAGTAGCTGAAAAACTAAGTAAAGAAATTCCAAATTCTTACTGGTTTAACCAATACGATAACTTGTCTAACCGCCTAGCGCATTACGAAAGTACGGGACCAGAAATCTGGGAACAAACAGAAGGTAAAGTAACACACTTTGTTGTTGGAGTAGGTACAGGAGGTACAATTTCCGGTACGGCGAAGTATTTGAAAGAACAAAATCCAAACGTAAAAGCTTGGGGAATTGATACTTATGGTTCAGTTTTCAAAAAGTACTTAGAGACAGGAGTATTTGATGAAAAGGAAATTTATCCTTACATCACAGAAGGAATTGGAGAAGATATCCTACCAAAAAATGTTGATTTCGACCTCATTGACCACTTCGAAAAAGTAACAGATAAGGACGGTGCTGTTATGGCGCGTCGTATCGCTCGTGAAGAAGGCATGTTGTTGGGTTACTCTGCGGGTTCTGCGGTTGCGGGCTTGTTGCAGATGAAAGATAAATTGACAAAAGACGACGTTGTCGTTGTGATAGTTCACGACCACGGTAGCCGTTATGTCGGTAAAATCTACAATGACGACTGGATGCGTGAGCGTGGCTTCTTAGACACAGAACGCAAAGTCAAAGACCTCATCACAGGTAAGAAAAGCAAAGACTTCATGTCTGTCAATGCGGACCATACAGTGCGTGATGCGTTTAATTTGATGAAAAGCCATGATATTTCTCAGATGCCAGTTATGGAGAATGACAAAATTGTTGGTTCATTAACAGAAACAGCAGTATTGAAATACCTCTTAGCTAATCCACTCAATAATACAGAGAAAACGGTTGGGACTATTATGTCTGCACCATTCCCAGTTGTAGATGAGGACTTGGCATTTAGTCAATTGAGTCGTTATATCAGTCGTGAAAACCCTGCGGTTATTGCAGAAGATAAAGCGGGTGCGTTGCATATTTTGACGCAGTATGATATTATACAAGCGGTGTAAACTGTACTGGATGCCCCGATAGCTATCGCGGGCTTCTAAGGCTAAAAGATGAGCGAATTCTGCGAATGTGGGATTCGCTCGTTTTTGTTTATATTTGTAGAATTATTTAATGGTTGAAAACAGGTTGAAATGTGTTACGAGTGTGAAAAGTATAATTTAAAGATGCCAGCTGTCATAACAGAAAATGGAAGTGGTATATTGAGAGTTGATGATAGTTCTCCAAAAAGACATAGATTAGCTGTTGAGAAATTTGCTCAGTATTTTCAAAGAGAAATGAAGTATGATTTTTTACAATATTTAGCAGAAAACCCTAATGACATACACGATAATGAATTCATTCCTACGGTTTCTTATTTGTTTACTCATCCACAACTCCTACATTACACAAATAGAGGAAAGAGTAGAATAGGAACTTTAGGGGCTATTTGTTTTAGAAAAAGACGACGAGGTGTTGAAGAACCACTTATATGGGAGATTGACTGGATATGGATTCATCCCTATAAAAGGGGTAAAGAAAACAAAAGCATTTTAAAGAAATTCTGGTACTTATTTGAAATGGAGTTCGGAAATTTTTATCCAAGTGAACCCATTTCTAAAAGTTTATCAGGTTTTTTTAGAAAGTATGGATACCCTACAAGCCCAAAGACGAAATAATATCAAGAATGAGTATTAAGTATTTGTTCTTTTTAGACATGTTTGCCAAAACCCCGAAAATACCTTATATTTGACTAAATTAAACTAAAAATCTATGACTGCCGTTCTTCCAAATAGCTTTCAGCGATACTTAGAAGATTGGGCTTTACAAATCCCTGGTGAGTGGGATGACGACCAATTTTTTGAGTTTTGCCAGAAAAATAAACAATATCGCATCGAGCGTGATGCTAACGGAATCGTACACCTTATGCCCCCAACAGGATTAGAAACAGGAGATAAAAATAGTAATCTCAATGCAGATTTAAACTTTTGGAAACGAAAAAATAACAACGGAAAAGTAGGAGATAGTAGCACAGGATACAAGTTACCTAACGGAGCGACACGCTCACCTGATGCGTCTTTCATCTCAAACGAACGCCTTAGTTCTTTGACTCCTGAACAGATAAGGAAATTTCCTCCAGCCTCGCCAGAGTTCGCTGCGGAAATTCGTTCTCCTTCTGACTCTTTATCTCGTTTGAAAGAAAAAATGCAAGAATATATAGAGAACGATGTCTTACTCGCTTGGCTTTTTGATATGCAGAATGAGTGTGTTTACATTTATCGTGCGGATGGTTCGATTGAGGTGAAAAAAGGTTTTGACGGTATATTGTCTGGCGAAGATGTTCTATCTGGTTTTGAGTTTGATTTGAAGTGGATGAAGTAATCTTGTTATATTTTACACCGCCGTAAAATAATCTAGCGAATTTTCGCCAATTTGAAAAATTATCCTACCTTTACAGCGTAAATAACACAATGTAATCCTATCTTTTAGTTTTTTACCTAATATAAACTGCTTTCCATACTTAACAATACTTGTCTTTAAGACATACTACACTCGTGTTCCCCAACACGAAAATTTCCAACTTTTAAAATAGTAAAACATGTTAAAGAACCTCAGTTTTATGCTCGTTGTCACAGCACTCTTAATGAGTTGTGCTAAAAACGAAGAGAATCTCGTACTAGACATTCGTCAAGATGCCCCAATAAGCGTCGAAGAAATCAGCAAAACCATTCGTACTTCTATCGAAACCAACGGCGTTTACCATTGGTCAACTGCCTCTGATGAATTATTATGGAGTGCAGGAATGCAAAGCGATTCCACATTTGCATTAGGTTATCAGCCTGAAAATTTTTCAAACATCGAAGAGCGCATGCACCAAGTTGACATCAATCAGTCAGAGTGGTTAGCTGCTAAAAACAAAGTATTAAATCTAATTTTAGAAGGAGAGCAAGAGTTTTTCCCAAATCTAAAAGTGGAAGACTTGCTACCTTTTGGTCAGCCAGAAGTTTTACCAACATTAGCCGTTCGTATCACGAATGCGAATACTATCGCGCGTTTACGTAGTCTAGATGAAGTGCGTTATTTGGAGTCAATGGGCTATGAATTAGACGTTATCAATCAAGTAGAGCGAAGTGACTCTGGTTGTGGCGGTGCAAATCCAGACTACAATTTAAACGCGAGCGATTACCAAACTATCTCTCCAAATGTCAAGCAATCGTGGCATCAAGACCATTCAAATGTTCCGCAAGCATGGGGCACAACAACGGGTGCAGGTGTGACAATTACAGTTATTGACACAGGGGCGTCTTTTAACCAAAATAACTTAGGTTCTCAATTTAACAGTGGAGACTCGCAAGGTCGTAGCGTAGAAAAAATGAGTACGCACTACAGCGGCTCTTGGTGGTGGCGTTCATTAGATTCTCCAGATGACCAATGTGGTCACGGTACTCAGATGAGTGGTCTAGCAACTGCCCCACGTGGTTCAGACGGTAATTCTGTGGGTGTTGCTTACAATTCTAACTTGATTGCAGTTCGTGCGGTTAACGATGTTATTATCTCTTCTAGTAATGAGAAAAATGGAGTTAAAAATGCCTTAATCATTGCAGGAAATCGTTCGGATGTAAAAGTTGTGAGTATGTCTATTGGTTCACCATTTTGGAGTGGTACGGTGGCAGATGGTATCTACTATGCACACAACCAAGGAAAAATGGTTGTAGCGGCAGCAGGTACTTCTCTTTCTTGGACATCTTGGTATGGAGTAATTTTCCCAGCAAGTATGTCTCAAACCGTGGCAGTCACAGGTGTGAAAGACAGTGCCAATATGGTAAAATGCGATGTTTGTCACAGTGGTAGCCAAGTAGATTTCGTTATGGTAATGGAACGTGCGTCTAATAATGACCGTCACGCTTTATCGTTAGCAGAATATAGCAATCAACCAAGTTATGTTGGAGGTTCTTCGGCGGCGACGGCGAGTGTAGCAGGTATTGCAGCTTTGATTTGGTCAACAGATTTGAGTGCTTCTCGACAAGATGTATTTGATGCGATGAAAGAAAACGCTAGTTTTTATCCTTCTTCAAATTCTAATTTTGGGTGGGGAATAATTGATGCGAATGCGGCGGTGAATAGTCCGTTGTAAGTAGTATTTTTATAATTTAAAAATAGGAGTCATCCCGAATCTTCATCATCAAGATTTGGGATGACTTTTTTTGTTTAAACTGCAATTTTTTAGTCCTTATTTACTTCGTGCCATCGCGCTGCGGCTTAAAAAGTACCATAAATCAATAGGCTACCAAGCGTATCGCCACGCTGTGGCTGCCAAAAACTCTATTAATTCTCAAATACAATAATCATTCAAATAGGCACAGAGTGCCTTGCCGCTTGGTAGATATGCGATTCAAATTAATGCTTTTAAGCCACATCGTGGCGGCACGGAAAATTCGGGACGACTTATGTTTTTAATTGGAGATTATCTAGAACGAAGTTGTAAGGTAATTTTACCCGTAAGTTAACATCATTCAAAATTAACTCTTTTCACTCCTCCGCATAGTAATCACCACCAACTTACTAGCCGGCGTATCCGCTCTATCCGCCTTACTATTTATTGAAACCAGCATATTCGCTTCAGGAAAATAAGTAGCCGTACACCGCAGTGGAATGTCATAAGCGACAATCATAAAGTGCGGTGCAACCCGTTCTTTTTCGTCATAAAAACTTACTAAATCTACAAAGTCTCCTTGTTTCAATCCTTCTTTCTTAATGTCCTCTGCATTCATGAAAACAACCCGACGACCATTATGAATACCTCGGTAACGGTCATTTAAGTCATAAATCGTCGTATTGTATTGGTCATGACTACGAATGGTCATCATCTTATAATTACCTTCTTCCAAATCGTGTTCTGGTACAGCATTAATCGTAAAGCCTGCCTTACCCGATTTAGTTGTAAAGTTGCGTTCACGCGGACCATTCGGTAGATAAAAACCACCTTCTCGACGCACACGGTTGTTATAATCTTCAAAACCCGTTATAGCTGTCGAAATTGCTCCACGGATGCGGTCATAATCGCTCGCATACCAAACCCAATCAATATCCATTTTATCAGCCAAAACAGCCTTTGCCATTCTCGCAACAATCATCGGTTCACTCAATAATGCCTCACTTGCAGGCTCTCGATGTCCACGGGAAGAATGTACAATACCCATAGAATTTTCTACGCTGATAAATTGTTCCTTGTCTTCTTGTATATCCGTCTCCGTCCGTCCCAAACAAGGTAAAATTAAAGCAGTTTTACCCGAAACCAAATGTGTTCGATTGAGTTTTGTACTCACTTGTATGGTCATATCACATTGCTGTAAAGCCTCTGCGGTATATTCTGTATCAGACATGGCAGAAAGGAAATTTCCGCCCATTCCGAAGAAAAAACTTGCTTTGCCCTTGTGCATCGCTTTTACAGCATTAACGGCATTGTAACCAGACTGTGTCGGCGGCTGAAAGTTAAAAGTTCTTTTGATACCCGCTTCCAAGTCAGGCGTCAAATGTTCCCAAATTCCAACGGTACGGTCACCTTGTACATTACTGTGTCCACGCACAGGGCAAAGACCCGCGCCAGGTAAACCAATACTACCTTTAGCGAGTAGCAGGTTGGCGATTTCGCGAATATTCTCGACACCATTTTTGTGTTGTGTAATGCCCATTGCCCAGCAAATAATAATCCTTTTCGACTCCGCAATCATCGCCGCGGCTTTGCGTACTTTTATAGCAGCTACACCCGCTGCAATACACAATTCTTCAAAATCATGCTTTTTAACATCCGCAATCATTTCTTCAAAACCTTCCGAATATTCATTGATAAAGTCATGGTCAAAAACAGAACCTGGATTTTCTGCTTCTTTTTCAATCAATAGTAGCATGATTGCTTTCAAAAAAGCGACATCGCCATTAATCGTCACAGGCACAAAAAGGTCTGTCAGTTTAGTTCCTTTTCCAATCCAGCCCCTTACTTCTTGCGGGTTTTTGAAACGCATCAAACCAACCTCGGGCAATGGGTTGACAGTGATGATTTTCGCTCCTTTACGCTTTGCTTTTTGGAGAGCAGAAAGCATTCGGGGATGATTAGTTCCTGGGTTTTGTCCCATACATATCACTAAGTCCGTGACATAAAAGTCTTCTAATTTTACTGTCCCTTTTCCAATTCCTACAGTCTCAGACAGGGCAACACCTGTTGCTTCGTGGCACATATTGGAGCAATCAGGTAGGTTGTTTGTTCCATAAGCACGGACAAATAACTGATAAAGAAAAGCCGCTTCATTACTAGTGCGACCTGAAGTGTAAAAGATAGCTTCATTAGGCGAAGACAAGCTATTTAATTTGTTGGCGATAATTTCAAATGCCTCTTCCCAACTCGTTTCTTCATAATGCGTTCCACCCGCTTTGAGTAGCATCGGATGTGTCAAACGACCACTTTTACCCAATTCAAAATCAGACATTTCTGCCAATTCTTTAATTGAATGCTTCGCAAAAAATGCAGGTGTTGCACGTCGCGTCGTTGCTTCTTCTGCCACAGCTTTGACACCATTTTCGCAATATTCTGCTACGGCAGAGCGGTCTTCGGGGTCTGGCCAGGCACATCCTGGACAGTCAAAACCGTCTTTTTGATTCAATTTCAAAAGAGTCGTCGTACAACCTTGCACATCCGAATATTTTCCTACTTGTTGGAGGCTAATCGCAACAGCTTTGGGACCTGCGGCTACATCGGAAATTTCGCCGAGAGTTGGCGCTTTTTCTTCGATTGGTGTGATGATGCGGATGTCGTTCTTTTTCATAATTCCTTTTTACGGTTGACGGTTAACGGTCGCTTTGCTTGACGGTAGACGGATGTATTCTCAGCAAAGAATACTTTAAAGAAACAGAGCCTGTCCTGTATCGAATAATTTTGTGCATTTGCAAAGTCATGAAAAAAATCGCAAGATTTTCTCTCTGCGCTCTTTCGAATAAGTATTTTTAGCTAAGCTGCGCTCGAAAAAAAAACTCTGCGTCCTTGCGCCTCTGCGTTCAATTTTATTGTTTAGGGTGCGGGTACGCGTCGGCGTCATCTCCCCCTTCTCTCTTTACCAAACAAGTAAAATCTTTCTCCACCAAAATTTTTAAATGTTCTTCATCTGATATTGGTGAAAGGCATTCTAGTCCTACTTGTTCAGTATTGACCCAAGTTTGTGCTGCTTTTTGAGGTAAATAAACCGTTATCTTATCGTTTTCAAAAGTAGCCTTCATTTCAGAAACATCAGCTGTTTCTATTGCGTAAATTAAAGTGTTCTGTGATGTGAAATGTGTTTTCTTCTCCACTTTCCCTTGTGCAGAAAGCAAATCGACTTCACTTTGCGTGAGTCTCAGGCGAATAGAGTTATCTTTGATGCGTATTTTCACGGCGGACGGTTAACGGTCGCTTTGCTTGACGGTGGACGGCCGCTTCGCTTGACGGATGAATAGATATTTGCGAATTTAGTGCTTTCGGAACTATAAAACAACTCTAACTAATCTAACAAGATAAAGAACGACAAATTTTGGCAAAGAAAAAAACATATACAGACCAAACGGGCAGACAAATTTCTTTGTTGCAGCGACCGCTGCGCATCGTGAGTTTAGTGCCTTCGCAGACGGAGTTGTTGCATTATTTAGGATTGGAGGAAGAGACCGTTGGTATCACTAAATTTTGTTTGCATCCCAATGATTGGTTTAGAAATAAAACACGAATAGGAGGGACGAAAACCGTTGATATTGATAAAGTCATGGCTTTAAAACCAGATTTAATTATCGCAAACAAGGAAGAAAATCAAAAAGAGCAAATTTTGGAGTTAGCGGATAAGTGCCCACTTTGGTTGAGTGACATTGTGACTTTAGAAGATGCTTATGCCATGATAAAATCCGTGGGAGACTTAACAGGAACAAAAGACAAAGCAGAAGATTTAGTCCAAAAGTTAAAAGGTGATTTCTTAAAAATAACAAACAAGGATAGGGAGTTAGCTCAAAAGAAAAAGACGGCTTACTTCATTTGGCAAAATCCTTATATGGTAGCTGGCAATGGTACTTTTATCAATGAAATATTAAAGATAGCGGGTTTTGAGAACATCTTTGGAGACCAAGACCGTTATCCTGCAATAGAGGAGGAGGAATTAAGAAAATGCGCCCCTGAGCTGATTTTACTATCATCAGAACCCTTTCCATTCGGAGACAAACACATCAAAAATTTTGCTAAAATCTGTCCAAATGCGACGATTCGTCTAGTTGATGGCGAATTATTCTCGTGGTATGGCAGTCGCCTCTTGCATACGGTTGATTATTTGACGAAATTGCGGGGCTTGGTTATTGGTTAATAGTTATTGGTTATTTTGCTTTTGCTTGTAAGCTTTTGACTTTGTATTGATTAGAGCAAAATAACCAATAACATGATAACTAATAACACAATAGACTTGTTTGCAAATAATAAACACGCATATGAAAATATCTTTATTCCGCTCCCGAGCAAAGCGTCGGGACAAGTTATTTTCCTTTAAGAAAGTAAGTCCGTAGAAGGACTTCCGAGCAAAGCGTCGGAACACGGTATGCACTGATTTTTTAAAGAAAACTAACGAAAAATATAAATTTCATATACGTGTTTATTATTTATAAATAAGTCTAGTAATTAATGAATTTCTACAAACGAAAAAAATAAATATATGCTACTTCTTGTTTCTCCAGCAAAGACCCTTGATTTTTCAACAAGTGAAAATAAGACATTCACTCAGCCTCGTTTTATGACGGAGAGCAAGACGTTGGTGAGTATACTGAAAAAGAAAAGTGCAGGAGACTTAAAAGAACTCATGCATATCAGTGACAAATTAGCGGAACTCAATCACGCTCGTTATCAAGAATTTAAAGAACCATTTGACCTCAAAAATTCTAAACAGTCGATTTTAGCATTTAGAGGAGATGTTTATACAGGATTAAATGTTGATGATTTTACAGAAGACGATTTAGAATTCTCTCAACAGTGTTTACGCGTGCTTTCTGGTTTGTATGGTTTGTTACGTCCAATGGATTTAATGCAAGCATATCGATTAGAAATGGGTACAAAACTGGAGAGTGAAAAAGGAAAGAATTTGTATGATTTTTGGGGTGAAAAAATCACAAAAATGCTAAATAAAGATTTGGCAGTAAAGGAGAACAAATCGGTGATAAACTTGGCAAGTAAGGAGTACTTTAAGTCAATTAAGGTTGATAATCTTAATGGCAAATTATATAATGTTCATTTTAAAGAGGAGCGTGACGGTAAGCTTAAGATAATAGCTTTTAGTGCAAAAAAAGCAAGAGGGATGATGTGTCGCTATATTATTAAAAACAGAATAACGACGGCAGAGGGTATGAAATCTTTTGCAGAAGATAATTATCTATTTAATGATGAGCTTTCTACAGAGACAGAATACTTCTTTACTAGATAATATGTTTAATTCACTGATAACGAGTGTATTGTGTTGTTGTTTGTTTGAGTTTCGATAAGATGTACTTTTCTTATGCATTTTTTTATTTAGAGAAAAAAGCCTTGAGTTTTTTGCTTTGCAAAGCCTCAAGGCATTTTTTTTGCAAGGAAAAGAAATATAATATATGAATAGAAGGGGAGAGATTATTTTAAATCATTGAAAGTCAATGCAGTAGTTTTTTTGCTTATATATATTATGATTTTGTTAAATGTGATGAAAGGAAAAAATAAAACAGATTATAAAAATAAAAATTTGAAAATCTATTCTAATTCCGTTGGTAAGTCGAGAAAAAAACCGCACCTTTGCACTCCTTCACGTAAAGAGTCTGATACTTATAATACTGGTCTTAAAAGTTCTATTTTAGAACAACAAACAACTTAGAGGAAAAAAATCAAAAACTTCAATTTTATTTTTTAAATAAATTGAATTATTTTGCTTTGGTGTATGTCAAAGCAATGTCGCATTCACGGGTAAACACAAAACACTATAACTTTGTTCTTTCCTGATATTACGACTTTCGTTTTACTATTTCATGCGATTTTCGCATTTAAAATTAATGAAACGACTAACTTACTGATACTTCATTAAAACTTAGAGGGATTTTCTGGTACGTTATTATATGTAGGTTATCTACACATAGATTAATTAGTACTAAATTTAGAAGCACTAACTCTTAACTGAATTGCAAACCAATCAGAATGGTCAACGATTGCACTGCGGTCTGGAATAACTGTTTGCAGACAATACGCAGAAACGTAAATAATCAAAGCTTTAAGACATGGTTCGAACCGATACGCCCCGTTCGTCTTGACGATGGTGCGCTCACTATCCAAGTCCCTAATAAGTTTTTCTACGAATGGCTAGAAGAACACTATGTGCAATTGTTAAAAATGACAATACGCAAAGAGTTAGGAGATGGAGGTCGTTTAGAATATCAAATCTTGATGTCAAAAGCAGGACAACAGCAGCCAGCACACGAAAATCAATTGCGTGTACCTCAAGCTGCTGTCCCAAAGACTGGTAAGAAAAAATCTTATCAGCCTGGTGGCGTCGATGCTGGTAATATCAAAAATCCTTTTATTATTCCTGGTATTAAGAAACTGAAAGTTGACCCTCAGTTAAATACCTCTTATAATTTGGACAATTTTATAGAAGGAGATTGTAATCGTTTAGCTCGTAGTGCAGGTTATGCGGTTTCGAAAAAGCCAGGAGGTACGGCGTTTAATCCATTGGTAGTTTTTGGAGATGTGGGATTAGGGAAGACGCATTTAGCTCAAGCAATCGGAAATGAAGTTCTTAAGTCTGACCCGACTAAGACAGTATTATATGTAAGCTGTGAAAAGTTTACAAATCAAATCATCGAAAGCATTAAGAATAATGCAGTTAATGATTTGGTGAATTTTTATCAATTAGTGGATGTGTTAATTGTTGACGACATCCAGTTCTTGAAGAACAAAACGAAAACTCAGGAAATATTTTTCCATATATTTAATCAACTACATCAACACGGAAAGCAAATTATTTTGACTTCTGACCGCCCTCCAAAGGACTTGGAAGGATTAGAAGCGCGTTTGATTTCTCGTTTTAAGTGGGGATTAAGTGCAGATTTGCAAGTGCCTGATTTTGAGACGCGTAGAGCGATTCTAGAATCAAAAATGATGAAAGAAGGCGTACACATTCCGAGTCAAGTATCAGAGTATATCTGTTACAATATTCAGAATAATGTACGGGAGTTGGAAGGAGTATTGGTTTCATTAATTGCACAATCGACTTTGAATAATCAGGAGATTGATATTGATTTGGCTAAGAGAGTCATTAAAAACTTTGTGAAGCAAATTAATAAAGAAATCAGTGTTGAATTTATTCAAGACTTGGTTGCCAATCACTTCGATGTACCTGTTGAGAAATTATCAGGTAAGACACGTAAGCGTCACGTCGTTGTCGCTCGTCAACTGTCTATGTACTTGGCGAAGAAGATGACAGACCAGTCTTTAAAGGCAATAGGGGACATGTTTGGTGGAAGAGACCACAGTACAGTTATTTACTCTTGTAAGACTGTACAAGACCTTCTAGACACAGATATGATATTTAAGGATACTGTTGTTGAGTTAGAGAAAAAGATAAAATTAACCTTGAGCGAGCACTAAAATTATAAAAATTGCAGCTTGTCATTAATTTTTAAATAAAATCATCAGAAGAGATGAAAATAAAATTAGTGTTGCTGGAACTATTTTATCTCTTCAAGCGTATATATTACCGCAACTGCAAATGAGCAGTTTTCAAATTCAAAAAA
The DNA here is from genome assembly GCA_937923465.1 of uncultured Saprospiraceae bacterium. Lineage (GTDB taxonomy): Bacteria > Bacteroidota > Bacteroidia > Chitinophagales > Saprospiraceae > JAHDCG01. The sequence continues at coordinate 1,093 of CALDUB010000354.1, read as the reverse complement.
ATATTTTAATTTCTTTTAGTTGAGTTCATTGATAATCAGTGAGTTAGAAAGGAAGAAAAAAAATACTTAAAATATTTTAGAATTAAGTTGCACAATTTAAAAAAGCGTCCTACATTTGCGACCGCTTAACAAAAAGAGCAATTTATTCGGAGAAGTGGGAGAGTGGCTGAATCCACCGGTTTGCTAAATCGACGTACTGTGAAAGCGGTACCGCGGGTTCGAATCCCGCCTTCTCCGCCATTTTATTTCGCTAGGACGATAGTGAAATTTTTCAGATTAGAAAGTCTTCATCCCAATTGATTTTATCAATGAAGACAAATTACAAAAGAATTTAAGTTCGGGGCGTGGCGCAGTCCGGTTAGCGCACCTGTTTTGGGAACAGGGGGCCGCAGGTTCGAATCCTGCCGCCCCGACTACTTAGGGGCAATAATTAATTTTATTGCTCCTTTTCTTTTTCTTTTGTAAATCTTCGGAATGAGAATATTGATTTTAATAATCTTTTATTCTTCTCCGCTAAGAGACATAACTCGCAAGGGTTATCAGTTCGGGGCGTGGCGCAGTCCGGTTAGCGCATCCCGAATGAGTTCGGGAGGGTCGCAGGTTCAAATCCTGATAATGTATTCTCTCAAAGATAATTCTGAAGAAACAAAAATTAAGTTCGGGGCGTGGCGCAGTCCGGTTAGCGCACCTGTTTTGGGAACAGGGGGCCGCAGGTTCGAATCCTGCCGCCCCGACTACCTAAGTCCTTGATTATCAAGGCGAAATATAAGAGTCAATCATTAATTTGGTTGACTCTTTTTTTTGGTGTACGAATAGTGTACGAATTGCTTTAATTTTTTTGAGTAAGTTATTCTAAATCTATGATTTCTTTGCTCTCCTCATTTTAATGTTTAAGACATACTTGCCTAAGATTAAAATTAGTACCATTTACAGGCGTTATTAGCTAATGTTTTTAAGTAATCTTGTAGTGGTGTGGCTGAATAAAATCTGAAAGCTTCAGTCGCTTTGAAATTTAATCCTCATATTTTTCTTTAGGTAAAATAGAATTTAGATAAATTCTAAGTAGGGTTGTTCTCCTATCATCTATCCATAT
>CALDUB010000353.1 GCA_937923465.1 uncultured Saprospiraceae bacterium | reverse complement strand
TTAAGATTTCTTCAAAACAAAAGCAGCCTTCTCTAATTGAATTATCAACTTATCTGAAGATAACTCAACGACACTCATTTCCATTTTTTCACCACTGTTTTGAGACGTCATTAAAACCTTATCTTCATTCGAACTTAGGCTCCAATTTCCTCCGTCGTCTTTGCCCATAATGAAGGCAGTGTAAGTCTTATCTTTATTAAAGTTAAGTTTCAAACTTCCAAAAAAAGATTTCAGCATTTTTAGCCCTGCTTCGTCGATGGCTTCTTTCCCGTGCACATCATCAAATTTCCAATTTCCTACGAGCATATCGCTTTTTGTCATAGTAGCTGTAGATTGAGAATTTGGAGTACTTGTGCTCGTACTCTTTTTCATTTTAGGATTACAAGATGAAAGAACAAAAAGAAGTAGAAACGAAAACAAAATTGAATAATTTTTCATGTTGATTGTTTGATTTTAAATAAAAAAATGGAGGAATGATTATCTCTTAATCATCTTCAAAACTCCTTGCTTATAAGAATTCCCAACAGGTATCTTCATGTCGTCAATTAATAATCGATTACCTTCCAATCCTGTAATTTTTTCCAAATTTACGACAAAAGATTTATGTACTCGCAAAAAACCGTGCGGGCTTAATTTCTGTTCCATATTGCTCAAAGTATCCGCAGTCATTAAACGCGTATCTTCACAATGCAAACGCACAAAATTACCTTTAGACTCTACATATTGAATATCCTCAAAACGGACTTTTCGTTGCACACCATCTACTTTGATAAAAAAGGAAGTTTCCTTTGGAGCAGCAGGCTTTTCAATAGCAACTGCATTGGTTAAACTTTCAGCTTTCATCTCTAATACACGATTAACAGATTTCAAAAACCGGTCAAATCTAATCGGCTTCATTAAGTAATCTGTCACCCCAAATTCGTAAGATTCCAAAGCATACTCCGAGTAAGCTGTCGTCAAGATAACTATTGGCGGATTATTGAGTGTTTTCAACATTTCTAGTCCACTCAACTCTGGCATATTGATGTCCAAGAAGAGAATATCTACAGTGTTTTCGTGTAGAAAGTTTAAGGCTTCAATCGCATTATAGCAATTGCCAGCCAAGGTCAAACTGTGTAGTTTACCAATATAATTTTCGAGTACCTTATGTGCTGGTGGTTCATCATCGACGATGAGGCATCTGAGTGTCATATTTTACTAACTTTTATCTAAATTTTTAATTTCTAGCTGCACGACAAAATAGCCATTTCCATTCTCTATATCCAGCGTGTAATTGCCTCCATATTTGAGTGCCAAACGCTTTTTCACGTTATCCAATCCAATACCGCCAGAATGGACTTTTCCTTTCTTCTGAACGACTTTGTTGCGGCAATAAAAAGTAAAAACATTAGAACTGTCTAAGCGAAATTCAAGGTCGATAACCCCTTGTTCAATCCCCGTTCCATACTTAAAAGCATTTTCTACAAAAGGCAATAACAACAAAGGAACAATAGTCACTTTTTGAAAATCACCGTCCTTTTCTACATTTACTTTACAGTCTCTTACTCTGATTTTTTCTAATGAAATGTAATTATCCAAAATACTAATTTCTTCATTCAGAGGCATCATCGGTTTACTCTGACTCTTCAACTGATAGCGCAATAAATCTGCTAATTCTAAGATGATTTCATTCGCTTTTTCGTGGTCACTGAGATTCGTTGCGTAGATGTTATTTAAAGTATTAAATAGGAAATGTGGGTTAACCTGCGACTTCAAAAGTTTCAATTCTGATTCTGTTTGCTTCGTTTTTAATTTCTCAATAACCAGCAGATGTCGGGCACCATGATAAGCTAATTTAAAGCCAAATGCCACCATTAAAATAAACGGATACATGACCGCATTCGCCCAAAAACCTTCTAATTCACCAATCTGAATACCTTGGGGACCAAAACGAGCATTAAAAAATGCTAAAACAAAAATTATGACGATAAAAGCAAGTCCTAATAAAAGGTATTTCTTCTGAGGTTTCAGTTTATTATAAGCAAAAAAGCAAGCGTATATTAAGGTAATAATCCCAAATATAAAAGCCAAAATTCTACTTACTCCTGAAAACCATTCTTCTTTAGGGTTTCCAAGTGCTGATGCAATTAACATCAAAGACAAGAATGCCATAAAGACAAACCAGCCCCAAAAGTGTCGCCAAAAGCGGGGATGTGTCAAAAAATTAGAAAAAGTTAAGTTCGGTTCCATATCTCAAAGGTCACAAAATCAGAGGGATTACACAAGTTAAAATGATGAACAGTGTTCGTCATGGGTTTCATCTTGTTTGTCCTTATTCCTACCTGATAGAACATCTATCTTTTTAATTAGGAGGTGTTGCCTGTAGTTTTGGGACATCATTTAAATAACAAACCAAATCAAAATGGAACTACAAATAAAGAACCTCTCCAAAACTTACCCAAACGGCGTTAAAGCATTAGATAACATATCTTTAAATATCCCAGCAGGTATGTTTGGTTTGCTTGGACCGAATGGCGCAGGAAAATCAACCTTAATGCGCACTCTAGCAACTCTACAAGAAGCAGACTCTGGTTCTGTCATGCTAGACGATATTGATATCCTTACCCAAAAACATGAATTACGTAAAGTCTTAGGTTATCTACCACAAGAATTTGGTGTTTATCCAAAAGTGAGTGCGATTGACTTATTAAATCACATGGCTTTATTAAAAGGTATCAGCAACAAAAAAGAACGCAAAGAGATTGTCAATGCACTTTTAGAACGCGTCAATCTTTTCCAACATCGTAAAAAAGCAGTTAGTGGTTTCTCGGGAGGTATGCGCCAAAGATTTGGTATCGCTCAGGCTCTTTTGGGCAATCCAAAACTTATCATTGTCGATGAGCCTACTGCTGGTCTTGACCCAGGTGAACGTAATCGTTTTTACAATCTCTTATCAGAAATAGGTGCAAATATCATCGTGATTTTATCGACACACATCGTCGAAGATGTCCGTGAGTTATGCTCTAACATGGCGGTTATCAATTCTGGTAAATTACTTTATAGCGGCACGCCTTCTGTAGCGACCGACGCACTCCAAAATCGTATTTTTGAAAAGGTAATTGAGAAGAAGGATTTGCCGCATTACCACAATGATTTCAATATCATTAGTACCAAATTGATTGGCGGAAAACCTGTCATTCACATCTATAGTGAGACAGACCCTGCGGAGGGCTTTCGTATGGTTTCGCCTAATCTGGAAGATGTATTTTTTAAGCAGATTTTAGAAGCTGATTAGTTTCAAGTGTGATGCGAAGGGAACGCGGAAAAACACGGATGAACACAGATACAAACGGATTTTCTTCTATTCTGACGAGTACATTTTCGCAACATGAAAGTACTCGTCTAAACAGAAAATCCGTTCCAATCCGTGTTTTTCCGCGTTTATCCGTGTTCCCGCCAAGTCAAAAATACATCAAACAAAGCCAAATCAAAAACAATCAAAATTTCAAGACCATGTTTAAAGATTTCTTTCTTTTCGAACTAAAATACCGCTTACAACGACCAATGATTTACATCTTTATTTTGGTCAATTTTCTCATGGCTTTTGCTGCGACTGTCAGTGATAAAATAATTATTGGTGGTGGAAATGATGCCATATTTTTGAATGCGCCACATGTCATCATGACCATGACTTTATTCATGACCTTGGTTGGCATTTTCATGACAACAGCCATTGTGAATACTTCTATTTTACGAGATTTTGAATACAACTTCTCACCACTTATCTTTTCTACACCTATCAAAAAACGGGACTATTTAGCAGGTCGTTTTTTAGGTGCATTTTTGATGTCGCTTTTACCTTTTCTAGGCATTTTTGCAGGAATTGCAATTGGTGCGGCTTCTCCTCTGGTAGACGCAAGTGAGGTCGGTGCATTTTCTTTTGCTCCTTATTTGAATACGTTTTTTGTTGGAGTAGTACCAAATGTGTTCTTAATCTCTGCGGTTATTTTTTGGTTGGGAGCTAGTTTTCGTTCGAGTATGGTTTCATTCTTAGGAGCTGTCGGAATTTTAGTTTTATACATCGTTTTACTTTCTTTTTCAGCAAATTTAGACAATGAAAGCATTGCTATTTTATCTGACCCGTTGGGCGTTACTTCTTATGAGTTGATTACAAAGTATTGGACTATTGAAGAGAAGAATACACAGATGCCCGCATTATCAGGTTTGTTTCTGTTGAACCGTTTAATTTGGATTGGAGTGAGTTTAGCTTGTTTGGTAGCGGCATATTTTAGTTTCTCTTTTTCTGAAAGAAGAAAGAAAGTCAAAAACACCGAAGTTTTACAAAATCGTCCTGCTACTATTTTTACGCCACTAAAAGCCTTGCCTTTGGTGACGGTGACAGACGATTTGTCTTTATCATTTCAACAGTTTTTCAATCAAGCAAAAATTGAATTTTTCGGTATCGTTAAGAGTGCGCCCTTTATCATTTTATTGTTGATTGGCTTGTTGAATATGTCTGGCTCATTACTACATGTCAGTGAAATCCGTGGTACTGAAAATTATCCTGTGACTTACCTAATGGTGGATGCGGTGCGCAATTCTCTATTCTTATTCTTAATCGCCATTGTGATGTATTACGCTGGAGTTTTAATCTGGAAAGAGCGTGAAAATAAAATGAATGAAATTTACGATGTGGCGCCTTATGCGACATGGATTCCTTTCACTGCTAAGTTGACTGCTTTAATGGGCATTGTGGTTTTGGTATTACTTATGGCTATTGGTTCTGGTATGAGCGTGCAAGCGTTGGACGGCTATTTCAAGTTTGAATTTGCTGTGTACTTCCGTGAATTCTTGGTGTATGACTTAGCGTGGTTGTTTGCTTTGGCAGTACTTTCGATGTTAGTCCAAACTTTGGTCAACAATAAATACATAGGCTATTTCGCTTTCATTTTATTGATGATTGCATTCAAATTCGGACCAGCGGCTTTAGAGATTCAGAGTAATTTAGCTTCTTATGCTTCTGTTCCGACTTACATTTATTCTGATATGAATGCCTGGTCATTATATGAAGCAGGATTGGCTTGGTTTCATGCTTATTGGACTTTGTGTGCAGGATTTTTGGCAATGATTTCTATACTCTTTTGGGTACGTGGTAAGTCTTTGACTTTCTCACAAAGAATTACAATTGCGCGTCAGAGATTTCAAGGACGTACAGCAATCTTAACTTCTGCCTTATTAATTCTATGGCTTGGAACGGGTAGTTTTTTGTGGTATCAGACCAAGGTAATGAACGAGATTACATCTACAGACGCATCAGAAAAGTCACAGATAGATTACGAACTAAATTACAAAAAATACGAGCATATTGCACAGCCACGTATCATTGATTTAGATTACCAAATTGATATTTATCCAGAAGAAAGGAATTATTTGGTTAGCGTTGATATGACGGTAAAAAATAAGACAAAGGAGACTATCAAGCAATTGCACTTTACTCTTGCTAATGATTTCCCAACAGAAATCAATATTGCGGACGCAACTTTAAGTTTGGAAGACAACAAAACGGGCTACCTCATTTATGATTTAGCAAAGCCATTACAGCCTTCGGATACTTTACAGTTTAAAGTAAAAGCAGACTATATCAGCGCAGGTATTGAAAACGAAATCAGTAATACGCGCATCGTACAAAGCGGGACTTTTTTAGCTAATTATCAAATGATTCCTGTCATTGGTTATAGCGCCAAATCTGAATTAAGTAATCGCAAAAAACGTGCAGACAACAATTTACCCCTGCGTAAAGAAGTGAAAACATTACACGCGGACTGTGGACATTCTTGTCAAAATACCTATATACGCTCTGACTCTGACTGGGTGACTGTTTCTTCAACGGTTAGTACTTCTGCTGGGCAAACTGCCATTGCACCAGGAAATTTGACCAAAGAATGGGCAGAAGATAACCGTAAATATTTCCGTTATGAATTAACGAGACCTGTCTTAAATTTTTACAGTTTTGTCTCAGGTATTTACGAAATAGCGAAAGAAGAATGGACAAGTCCACAGGGAGAAAAGGTGGATATGGAAGTTTATTACCACAAAGGCCACGAATATAATATTGATAAGATGTTGGGTTCTTTGCGTCATTCATTGGAGTATTATTCAAAGAATTTTACACCGTATCCACATGAGCAAGCGCGGATAATTGAGTTTCCGAGGTATGAATCTTTTGCGCAGGCATTTCCGGGTACTATGCCTTACTCAGAGAGTTTTGGATTTATTTCTAACCTCAAAGATGAGTCGGCAATTGACATGACTTATTACGTTGTGGCACACGAAATGGCGCATCAATGGTGGGCGCATCAAGTCATTGGTGCAGAGGTGCAAGGCGCGACAATGTTATCAGAGACCTTCGCGCAATATTCCGCACTTATGGTCATGAAAGAGCAATATGGCAAGGATAAAATGAAGCAATTTATGCGTTACGAAATGGACAAATACTTGCGTGGTCGTGCACAAGAGGATGAAAAAGAAGTGCCATTGATGTACAATGAAAACCAGCAATATATCCACTACCGCAAAGGTTCAGTTGTCATGTATGCATTGCAAGATTACATCGGAGAAGACTCTGTAAATTTGGCTTTACGCCGTTTCGCGGAAGACATGGCTTATCAAGAAGCGCCGTATACGAACACTTTGGAATTCATGACTTATTTGACAGATGTTACTCCTGATAGTTTAGATTACTTGTTGGAAGACATGTTTGAAAGCATCACTTTGTATTCTAATAAAACGACTGATGCACAGTTTAAGCAATTGCCAAATGGTCAATATGAAGTGACGATTGATGTCAATATTGAGAAATTCCGTGCGGACTCTCTGGGTCACGAGACTTTGATAGCGCATGATGATTTTATCGACATTGGAATTTTTAGTGAAGAGAAGAATGACGGTGAGAAATACGGACGCCCGATTAAGATTGAACGTCATCGGATTTCTGCGATAGATACGAGCTTTACTTTGGTAGTGGATGAATTGCCTTTTGAGGCGGGAATTGACCCTAATTATTTGTTGGTGGATAGGTTTCCAGAGGATAATATGAGGAAGGTAAGTCAATTTTAATCAAAGAAAATCGTAGATTTTATTTGTCATTTCGACGTAGAAGAAATCTGGGTGAGGCAGTACACTCAGATTTCTCCTTTCGTCGAAATGACAATAAAACAGTTCTCAAAATCAAATAAAAGTATATTTTTCTCCGCCAATTTTACCAAAAAGAACTTTTATCCCATCTCCAGGAACTTTTGTCCTCTTTCCTCCCCCATTCTCGCCGCATCTTTGCATCGTCAATTAAGACAAATAAGTACATTAAATAAAAATAAATTATAATGAAATCATTTATCAAGACATTCGCTATTATTCTTGCGGTATTTACGACACAAGTTACTTTTGCTCAACACGCTCACAATGGAAATGATGCGCACTCTCATGGCAACATGAAAAAGGCGATGAAGCAAGATGCTCCAACAATTATAGACTTATCGCAGTCTGAAGGTGAATATAATATTAAAGGACTAGACTTAACTGAAGGTTCTTATGTTTTTCAAGTAAAAAACAATGATGTAGATAAAGGTTTGGGTTTCTATTTGACGCCGACTTCTGATGCAAAAGCACAAGTTCCAAACTCTGGATTGAAAGCATTGGTAAACAAAGGAGAGACTTCTAAAACGGGTGTAGTAGTATTAACAGCTGGCGAATACCAGTACAACTGTCCATTAAATCCTACGCCGCTTTACAAGATAAATGTCGCTCCTAAAGCTACCGTTATTGACTTATCTCAAACAGCTGGAGAGTATGATGTAAAGGAATTGAATTTGACTGAAGGTGCTTATATTTTTAAAGTAAGAAATAGCAATGTAGATAAAGGTTTGGGTTTCTATTTGACGCCGACTTCTGATGCAAAAGCACAAGTTCCAAACTCTGGATTGAAAGCATTAGTAAACAAAGGAGAGACTTCGGAAACGGGTGTAGTTGTATTAAAGGCTGGCGAATACCAATACAACTGTCCTTTAAATCCTACACCACTTTACAAACTAAATGTAACAGCAGGTAAATAAAGAAAAGAGTTTTCTTGGGTTTAGTTAAGGGGAGGCTTCTACCAATTTGGTGGAAGCCTTTTTTAGCATCTGCTAGCTTGCTTTTATTCATTTTAACATGACCATTCAAAAAAAACGGGCACCCAAATTCACATTGGATGCCCGTTCTTTTATTCTAAAAAAAAGTAAGTACGTGACACTATTTATGTGGATAAATTTGACAGAGAGATTTTTTCGATAGCTTTCTTTTAAAAATCGTTGCATGCCGTGTGCCGATGCTTTGCTCGGCGGTCTGCATCACAGCCTGCCCCGACACTTCGGGGGAACTATTTTTAAAAGGAAAATAGCGGAAAAACATCCTGTCAAAATGTCCAGATAAATAGAGTTACGTACTTAAGTACTTACTCTTTAATCAACTTCATCATCTTCAAGCTATTATCTGAACGCAAGTTAACGAAGTAAATACCCGTCGCTAAGTCTGCAATATCTAAAGAAATGGCGTGTAGTCCAGTCGACAAACGAGTATGGTCTTGCTTGCTAACTACCTGCCCGATAGTATTCATGATTTCTATAGAAAGAGGCGCTGTCTCTTGCAAATTTAAGCGTAAGATAGCTTCGTTTTGTGCTGGATTAGGAGCAATAGAAACATTTGTTCCAAAGATTTCATCAGACACACTACTTGGGTCTTCGCCACCAATAACTTGGAATGCGTAATCACCTGGAGCATCTGAAGTTAAACGTGTCAAAATACGTACGTATATATCCGTTGGCTCCTCAGGAAGACCAGTAACTGTTGTTAATGCAAAATTGTCTGTATTGTCAACATTTGCACAACTTCCTTGAATGACCATTGTATCTACTAAAGCCATACAATCAGACATTAAATTCAAATAGAATGCAGTAGTTTCACCATCATCTAAGTTATATAACTCAATGTCAACAGTTTCTAAACCCATTGTATTAAAACGGTACCAAACATCACCAAACTCACCACCATTTTGATTTTCCAAACAAGGAGGATAAGCAAAAGCATCCGAAACAAAAGTTGCATCTTGAGTCGTACCTAGAGAAAGGTTTGCTAAAGAAGCTCCTATAGAAGGAGGATTCACTTCTATTTCAATGAAATCTGCACAAGCATCATTCGCTGGAGGAACAGGAGGCGTCGTCTCTAATAAATCAAATGTTCCTTGACCACTATCTGCCCCAAAACCACCAAGACGTAAAAGGTAAGTTTCGCCAGCCGTAACTTCAAATAATAAATCTGAAGTAAATCCTGCACAGCCCGCACCATCATCATTACAAGAGTATAGGTCTTCATCCAATGGAGGACAAGCTGAACCAGGGTTATATACAGCCAAACGTGTATCAAAACCACCTGTATTACAAGTACTCCATTGAACCGCCCCTGTAAAATCTGGTGTAAATGTATACCATATGTCAGCACCTGCAGTCAAACTTCCAAAACCAAAACAAGGATTATCCAAGTGATTAGGACCGTCTGTCAATGCATCAATTGTCGAATATTCTTGACCAGAGCCCAACGTTACTGTTGCTGCCGCTGCACAAAAATCATTGTCAGGTCCATTAGCTACAGTGATAGTGATTGTTCCTTCGCCAGAAGTAGACTCTGTGTCTTCATCAGCAAAACCACCTAAACGGATAAGGTAACTAGAGCCAGCCTCAGGAATAAAACCAATACTAGACGCTGTCGCACAATCTGCACCAGAGCCGTCATCATTACATGCTAAGTAATCATCTGGTCCTAAGGTACAATCTGTATTCGCTTGATAAATAACCATACGAGAGTCAAAAAGAGAAGAACCACAATTAGATACAATAACAATGTCATCCGTATCAGGAGTAAATACAAACCAAACATCCTTAGGAATGCTATCATTTACACCAAAACAAGCAGCATCAGGATGTACAGGACCATCTGTTGTTGCTTCTATTGTAGAGTAGTCTAGCACATCATTTACTGCAATTGGCTGCGCGTCAGCACAGTTGTCATTGGCAGGCGTCTGTGCTATCAGAAAGTTAGCCGCAAAAAGGGCGAAAGTAAAAAGTAGACTTTTTTTCATAATTGAATCAGTTTAAAAAAGCAGCTTTTGCTAAATGACAGGCATTTTTCTAAGCTTCAAAATAAAAATAGTTTAAAGATTTTTTTCGAAAGATTACGCTAAAGTAGATTTTTATCCGCTTTTCTAGCCAAAAGATTACTTTTTGTTTGTCATATGTTGACATTTAGGATACATGCACATTCAAAAACAAGCTTAACAAATCGCGTTTTATTACAGATTTCGCGTTACTAAACGTTAGAATCAGCAAGTTTTAAACAACGAATAGACAGATATTAAAGTAATGTGATTACTTATGGTTAATAATCTTGGATTCTATTGGTAAATACTTAAAAAACTCTTACTTTTGTGCCCCGTTTGGGATACCTGTATCCTAGACGTTCATTTTACACTTAAAAAAATAAATAAATGTTCGCAATCGTAACCATAGCCGGTCAACAATTCAAAGTGAGCGAAGGTCAAGAGATTTTCGTCCACCGGTTAGACGGTGCAGAAGGTGACAAAGTTTCTTTCAGCGATGTCTTAATGACAATCGACGGAGACAATGTTACTGTAGGCACGCCGACAGTGAACGCCTCAGTAAGTGCTACCGTAGTAGAGCACTTGAAAGGCGACAAAGTCATCGTTTTCAAGAAAAAACGTCGTAAAGGCTACCGTAAGAAAAACGGTCACCGTCAATATTTGACCAAATTGAAAATTGATAGTATTGCATAATTAAGATGTTAGATATTGGACATTAGATGTTAGACTTCTTTCGTTCAATTTTCAAAACAGCTTTGCAATATTCATTTTCGCTTTTTAAGCGATGAGACTCTCAGTTGAGTCTCAACCAATTAATAAACTAATGATTGCTATTAATAATAGTAATCATCTAAATAAATTATCATGGCTCACAAGAAAGGTGTCGGTAGTACGGATAACGGAAGGGACAGTGAAAGTAAACGGCTTGGTGTCAAGTTATTTGGCGGTCAAGCAGCTATTGCAGGAAATATAATCATTCGCCAACGTGGTACACGCTACCATGCAGGTGATAACGTATACATGGGTAAAGACCATACTCTACACGCGAAAGTTGACGGTAAAGTTGCTTTCCGTAGAAAACGTAACGACCGTATGTACGTTAGTATCGTTCCTACAGATGCAGTTCCAGAAACAATAGCTAAAGTTGCAGCTCCTAAGAAAAAAGCAGCTCCTAAAGCTAAACCAGCTGCACCAAAAGCAGCTCCAATGGCAGCAGCACCTGCACCAGTTGCAGCAGCACCAGCGGCTCCAGTAGCAGCGGCAGCTCCAGCAGCAAAACCAGGTAAAGTAACTTTACCTTCTGGCAAGAAAATCACTCAAGATGATTTGAAAATGGTAGAAGGTATCGGACCAAAAATCGAAGGATTGTTACACGCAGGTGGTATCATGACTTGGCAAAATTTGGCAGATGCTCCTGAAGCAGATGTTCAAAAAATCCTAGATGATGCTGGTCCACGTTACCGCATGCACCAACCAGCTACATGGGCTAAACAAGCTCAAATGGCTGCTAATGCAGAATGGGCACGTTTAGAAAAATACCAAGATTGGTTAGACGGCGGACGCGCGCCAGAAGGTCAAACTTTTGAAGGATAGGATTTAATTCTTATTCAAATAAAAGGCGAGAATCAGCAATTGTGTTGGTTTTCGCCTTTTTTTATTCTTTTCATATTTCATATTTCTAAAAATGCCCTTAGGAAAACAAATCATCCTCGAACTCTATCAATGTAATGCTCAAAAACTGAGCAATCCTGTATTTATTGAAGAAGTAATGCAGCAAGCAGCAACAGCTATGGGTGCAACGATTGTGACTTCCGCATTTCATCATTTTTCGCCTAATGGCGTGTCTGGTGTTGTGGTTATCCAGGAAAGTCATTTGACTATTCATACTTGGCCAGAGCATGCTTATGCTGCTGTTGATATTTTTACTTGTGGAGATATTGAGATGCAGGCGGGTGTTGCGCATCTTGTTGATGTTTTTGAGGCGAAGGAGCAGTCTGAGCAGATTTTGGAGCGGGGATTTTTGGGTAAATTTGATAAGTAAATCACTCTTCCAGTAAAACGACCTTTCGATTAGAAGTTTTAAAAACTCTGTAGCTTTTTTTACTTAATAAGACTATAATATAACTTAGAAGCTATTAGACTTTATTAATCGTAAACATAAGAATAAGCACGTGGTCTCACAGAAAAATAATCTTCTTTCTCATGGTAAGTCACCGCAACTGGTCCTGTTGTTTTCTTACCTTTTTCATTAAAATAATATAAACTTTGTACTCTAATCAATGGTTTTATTTCTGAAGGTATTGAAGTAAAACGAAGCGGTTTAAAGTAAACAGCTTTACCTTTCTTAATAATTTTAGCTATCATATATTCTTTCCCTTCATATTCCACCAACCAGTCATTTGTTACTTTATCCACAAAAAAACGAAAAGTCGATGGGTTATTGTGCACATAGATACTTTTCCTCCAAACATCCACTCCATAGACCTCTTTAATCTTGCGTTCGCGTTTACTTTTACTTTTTAAAGACGAATTCTTAGTTTTCGTAGGATTAATTTCTGACGAATGCTTTTTACTCCTTTGTATTTCCTCTATTTCTTGTGTCGGAACTTGAAGGTCTTCCTCTAGTTTACTTTTTACTTCTCTCTTTGCTTGTACAGTCACTTCAGGTAGTGTTTGTCTAATTTTACTTTGCTTATTCCGCGGCGCATAGCCAGAAGAATTACCACTACAACCGTCTAAGTTTAATACGACTTTAAACAGAAATGAACATATAAGAAAAGCCATCCAAATCAAAGCCACAATACTCGATATGCTTAAAGTATCCTTTTCCCTCGTCGGCTGATTGGATTCATTATTACTTTCTACATTAAAATCCTTTCCGTTAAGAGCTAGATTGAGAGATTGAATAATCTGGTAAACTTGATGACTTCTTAGATTTCTGTTGACAATTTCTGCTGCTGTTAATAGTGTTTGTAAAGTAGGAGTATCATAAATACTTGTCAACTTATGTATCTTTCCATTATCAAATGCCTGTGGTAGTAATTTGTTCCTTAAAGTTCGTGAAAAATCAAGTTTCAAATCCTTAAAAGCAGTGGGCAGGTGCTTAAGTAATTCTTGCATTTGAGGATTAACGTAAAAAGCAATTTCTTGATTTAGCTTATATCCATCGTCTTTCTCGAAACAGTTTTTTGATAACCTTGAAAAGCCATCAAGTAATTCTTTAAACCTACCAAAAGCATTCGCCAATGCATCATCTGAAACCTTTGAAATAAAGGTAGGAAATGACCTATTGATAAATGATAAACGCTGAATATTTTCATCTGTTAGACTATTTATTGTCTCTATAAGAACTTGTCCATAAGCTAAAGAAAGAAGAGGAAATATCTTTTTATAAAATTCGTTGTTCCTTAAATATTCCTGCGCTTCCTTCTCTTTGAAAAATGTCAGAGAACCTTTCTCCAAAAAATCTAAAAGTGGTTTATTTTCAAATACGTTAAGATGAAAAGCAAAATCTTGCTCTAATTCCACAAAAGTATCCGTAACACCTTGTTTATCATATTCCCTTCCATTGACATTAATCGCTGTCCCTCCTCCCAGATTAAAGCGCAGCATCAACTCTTTCCTCCACCGTTTCAGGTTTTCAGGAGAAACAGAAGACAAGTCTTTGTCACGGATGATATGTAGAGGATTTTTATAAGACATGGGCAGATTTAAAAGTAGTTCTTAACGGTTTTTCTTATTTACTTAAAACTATTCAAGACAAGTTGCAGAGGCGAAGTTCATGGTTAAACCGTTCATAGTTCATAGTTAAAGAACTTCCGTTTTTACAGAAAAGTAATCCTTCTTCCGATGATAAGTAACCCGCAAATCTCCTTGTTTTTTGCGACCTCTAGCATCAATAAAGTAAACATTACGCACCCAAAAGATAGGCTGTACTTCTGAGTCTTCAGGAGTAAAATGAACAGGTTTGAAATACATCTTCTTTTTAGATAGCACGATTTCAGCAACTTGATATTTTTTACTCTTCCGCTTCACCATCCAATAATCTCCAGTCTTTTCGGTGTACCACCGCAAAGCCATCGGGTCGCGTCCGACAGAAACCCCATTTCGTTCCAATAGATTATTGACATAACCAACCATAAACTGACTTCTGCGGTCATCATTCGCAAAGAGTCCCAAGTCGTCAATATCAGCGGAAGGTCGATAGTTTTCTGTATTAAATCGCAATCCTGCGGTCCTATTCGTGTGTATAAAATAATCAAAAGAAGTCGTCTTATTAAATGCTCCGACTGCCACTCCAATCTGTCTTTCAGCTATGCGCAATAAAGTATCGGCTTCTATTTTCGTACAATCAATCGGTTTTGAACTCTGCATCGTCATATAAATCTTTCCTGTATTCCATTTATCTACCGTCAATTTGTAAATAAACGGCTGCTTGACAGAATACCGAACATCTTTTTCCTTATCGCTATAAGTTATGACGCGCTCCCCTCTAGTTGGATTAATGATATTGTACTTATAATTTATTTTCGCCTCCTCATCTGTCAATCGAAAAGTAACCCAACTGCCAAATAAATCACTTTGCTTAAATTCTCGCCTGACAATTTTTGGAGCTGGCTTTGGTTCGGGTGCCTCTTCGACCTCAACTTCTTCTATCACTATTGGTTGCGCCTGTGCTCTTCTTGACGTGGACGCTCGTGGAGTAGATGACTCTTCAACAAATCCATCTCTAATTGTATTTGCTTCTTGAGTATTTTGCTCTTCGCGGCGCTGTCTTTCATTGATTTCGCGTATGATTCTATTAAAATCTTCCTGTTGACTATTCGTTCGATTTTGAGAATAATTATAACTACTCGTATTACTCCGTCCACACCTTTCTGCCGCAACTCCCAAACGCAAAAGGAAAAGTAAAACAATAACTATAGTCCAAATAGTTGGACCGGCACTAGACGAAGTACTACTTGTTGGACGTCTCGTAGCAGTTGTTTTCCTTGTTGTTGAAGAACTAGATGAGGAGGAAAATGTACCATTTAATGCTCGTTTGAGTAATGTAATTATCTTATCAACCTGAGGAAGAGCTAAAATTTCTTTATCCATTTCTGCCGCTAAAAGTAGCGTTTGCAAACTTGGTTTATCATAATTTTGGAGATATTTTGTGCGTCCCTTCCCTATTGCCTGCATCAATAGATTATTGTGCAAAAGACGAGCATAGTCTTTCTTCAATTCGTCAAAAACACTCGGTAATAATCCTAATAGCTTTCGAATTTGAGGATTGACATACTCTCTGACTCCTGGTCTGAGTCGATATGGGCTAGTCTTTGGAAAGCATTCTGCGGATTCTGTCTTAAATCTACTGATGAACTGCTCAAACTGACTAAAACTCGGCGCATAAACTTCCGATGCTGCCTCAGATGTAATCGCTAAAGGAGAATTATTTAGTATCGATAATCTATTGATGTTCTCCTCCGTCGGATGAGCAACGGCGTCTGTAAATACCTGACCATATGCCTGAGAAAAGAGATGATAAACCTTGTCTTGAAATACCACGTCTGCAAAAACA
>CALDUB010000352.1 GCA_937923465.1 uncultured Saprospiraceae bacterium | reverse complement strand
GGGTATTTTTTTGCAAATGCTTTTTTGACAACATCAGGTACTTTTATATCCTTTACAGCACTTGGCTCGCAGGAGAAGATTGAGAATAGAATGATAGGAAGTAAAAAGCGCATAAAAATATTTTAATTTAATAAAAAGGTTCGCAATTTCTTTTTTTGACAAATCCAGTGATTGTGAAAAATAAGAGTTCACTGGATTTATCAAAGAACTCGCAATTTAATACAAAGTATTGGCAAGCAAAATGTTCATTTGATAAAAAATCTTAATTTGTCCAATATGCTCTTATCTTTGCGCGATTTTTAAATCAAGGAAATAAACAAAAACGATTTGCCTGCGGGTAAAATTACAGTAAAAAATCAATTCAATGTTGTTATCTATGACCGGCTACGGTCGCGCTACCAAATCATTTGGTACTAAAAAAATTACTCTTGAGATTCGTTCACTAAACAGTAAGTTTACTGATGTTCGCTTCCGCATTCCTGGCAACTACCGCGAAAAAGAAAATGACATGCGTCGTATTATTAGCGACCATGCAAAACGTGGAAAAATGGACATAAATATTGACGTAGAGTCAATGGATGGAGACAGCGAATTTAGCTTAAATGTACCACTTTTTAAAAAGTACTATACAGAGTTAACTAAGATTTCCAGTGAAATGGATGCTGAGCCAGGTGATTTAATGGCTGCTATTTTACGTATCCCAAACGTAGTGGGCGGAGGAGATGGTGCAATGAGCAAAGAGGAATGGAAAGTTTTGCAGGAAACATTGCAAGAGGCTTTAGCTAACTTTACAGACTATCGAGTAACCGAAGGAGCAGTCTTAGAAGAGGACTTAAAACTACGTGCGACGAATATTCAGACGGCATTAGAGCAGGTCGACCCATTTGAAGTCGGTCGTATCGAGCGTTTACGTACGCGTTTGAAGCAAAACTTAGAAGAATTTTTGGGTAAGGAAAATGTAGATGAAAATCGCTTCGAACAAGAAATTATTTTCTACCTAGAAAAAATTGATATTACGGAGGAGAAAGTCCGTTTGGCTCAAAATTGTAAGTACTTCCTAGAAGAACTTGCGTCGAAGAAAACGCAAAAAGGTCGTAAACTAAGTTTCATCAGTCAAGAAATTGGTCGCGAGATTAATACTCTAGGCGCAAAAGCATACTCTTCTGATATCCAGAAATTAGTAGTTGATATGAAGGATGACTTAGAGAAGATTAAAGAGCAGATTGCGAATGCAGTTTAGTCTGTTTGTTATTGGTTATTAGTTATTATGTTATTGATTTCAAGTCGTAACATAATAACTAATAACGCAGTAACCAATAACTACCTATCATAAACATCCAGTCCCAAGTCTTCAATCAACTGAATAATTTTCGGCGCATACTTCTTGTCCGTCGCGTATCCTGCCTTCTTTAGACCATGTGCCCAGCCTTTGTAATCTTTCTTATCTAATTTGTAGAGTGGACGATAACGCTTAGCTTGTAGTAACTTACTGTGCGCGCGAAAACTCTCCCAAGTAGATTTATATTTTCTGAAAAAATCTTTGTGGCTGTCATCTGTGAAATTAGCACAATGTCCTTTTTTACATTTTTTCGAAAAGCATTTAATTCCAAAGTGATTATTGTTTTGGGTTGCCAAACGGCTTTCGCCAACATTGCTTTCTAATAATCCTTGCGCCAAAGTGATACTAGCAGGAATCTTATATTTCTCCATTTCCGTCTGCGCTGTTTTTACGAAACGTTTTACATAAGCCAATTGCTTTAATTTTTTTCGTGCATAAGCTTTATCCTTTTTAGAGGCATTGGGGTCATCTGCGATGAAGGTTAGATTGGTGAAAGTATTCGCCAAATTATTCCCTTTTTGAGCAGCGCGAGCTGTCTTTGTCGGTTTTGACTTATAGCCTACTTTTTGTGCGACGGGCTTTACATAGTTGTCCCAAATGGATGATGAAGCACTTACCTTCTTTTTTGCTGGCTTCTCTCCTCTTTGCTTTTCGCTGATGAAAACGGGAGTGGTTTCTTCTCTACTGAAAATCGAGAATTCAGAACTCTCAGAATTTTTAGTATTCGTTAAAAATGTTTTGTAATTCAAATCAGGAGAATTCATTTCCCAACCGATATCCTTTTTCCACACGAGCATCAATATAAACGCCCAGAAAGCAATCTTCTTACGACGCAGCCAAATATACTCTGTATAATAAAGTATGCGGTCTTGTGTCTTTTGAATGGCAGGAGTAAGAACTGTTTCCTTTAAAATTTGTACTTTTTCTAAAATCATTTTGCTGAATTTGTTGAGCACGAGGACAGTAGCTTAAATGGTCATACTTTCTGAAATACCTTATCCTAAAATGCTCGGTGTTGTGTAATTTTCAATAATTAGATGTTAGACAAGAGATGTTAGATATTGGACTCTTATAAAAAGTCAGAAAAATAGGCTTGACTTTATTTTATGCTTAATAGAATCTAACGTCTAAAATCTTTTGTTTAAAGTCTAATTCAATAATATGATGCAAATTAAAATAAAATGTTTTAATTATTCTAATTTAAAACAACAAAATGTTTTATTTTATTTTTAAAACAATTCAAAACTCAATAAACACTAGTTTTTTAGTAAAAAAATCAAACAAAAATATTCAAACAAAACCAACTACGGAGTAGTTGAACACGAATAACCCCGCATGAAATGCGGGGAGAGGGGAAGAGAGGGAAGAAAGGAAGAGCAAAAAAAATGCGCCCACCGAAAAATCGGTGAGCGCATCTATGCATCTCAATAAAAATGCAAATCTTGCCTAGAAGTAACGAGCACGACCGTCAGTAATTTCTACGTTCTTACGTAGTCCTTGAATCAACTTCGCTTTCACTTGTGAACGAACAGCATTTGATGCTTGTTGTTTTTTCTGAGCGATAGTCTGTCCATTCTGAGAAGGTGTTTCAGAGATTGTTTTGAAAACAAAAACACCGCTATTTCCTGCAACTGGAGCAGAAACTGTATTGGCAGCTGTATTAAAAATAGCACCTTGTAGCGCTGGCTCAATACCCATGTTTGTAACAGAAGAACCTCCGAAAGTAACACCATTGATAGTATCTACAGATACATCTTCAAAAGAAGAAGCAATTGCATTCAAATCAGTCTTACCATTCAATTTGCTGATTAAAGCTTCTGCTTTTTTAGCATTGATAACGAAAGGTTCGATTTCTTCTTTTACATCAGCAACAGAAGGCTTACCTGGCGCTTGAATGCTTTTCAAGGCAACAGCAACATATTTGTCTGTGTAAAAATCTTGTGCATTGTTGTAAGCGTAAATCTCAGGAGAAACATCACCAACTTCAGCAGGGTCAGCACTCAATGAGTTAGCAAATCCCCAACGGATGATATCACGAGACGTTTGTCCGCTACCCAATGTACCTAATACAAAATCATTTGCTTTGATTGGTTGAGAAGTCTCAACAGTCAAACCTTTTGCAGCAGCAGCAGTTGCCATTTCTGCACGTGTACGGTTCGCATCAACGAATTCAATTGCTTGATTTTCAATCTCACGTTGAGTTGCCTCACTTGGGATAATGTTTTCAGTGATATAAGCCATACGGTAGTATGTTTTGCTATCACCTTTACGACCTAATGGTTCGATGATGTGAATACCAAACTGAGTACGTACTGCACTTAGGCTACCTACTGCGTCCAAAAATACAGCATCATTAAATGCAGGAACATAAGTGTTAACAGCTGCGTAGTCGTAAAAACCACCTTTGTCCTTGCTACCTGGGTCAGTAGAGTAACGTGCTGCTAAATCATCCCAGTTAGGATTAGAAGTAGTACGAATAGCATTCATCAAAGAGTCAGCTCGTGTACTTGCCGTTGCAAATTCTGCTGGCGTAGTTGCACTCAACAAGATGTGACGACATTTAGCCGAATCTTGCATTGTTACTTTTTGTGTGATTTTTGCTAATTTGTAAGCATTACCTTCTACATAAGGACCGTAAACACCACCTTGAGGCATTCTAGTTATAGAGTCAGAAATAATGGCTGGCAATGTTTTGCTATCAAACCATTGTGCTGTCATCGTACCGTAGTTAGCATTTACAAAGATTGTATCGTTATCCGTTGCACGGAAATCAGGAGCCAATTTTGCCATGCGCGTTCTGATATCTGCTTTATCTTGTTCTGTAGCTACTACTGGAAAAACCACGTATTCTAATTTACGTTGCTCTTCAGTTGTCTCATATTTTGCCATGTTTTTTGACAAATAAGTAGAGTAGTCTGCATCAGATAAAGTTACATCTGTATTTTCCATTGCATCATAACCAACTTTTACGATAGCTACTTTACGAGAGTTTGATTTATCAGCAGAAGACATTTCTGCCAACCAAGACGGTGTGTAAATCGCTTTCTCGACCATAGTCGTGATTTTTGATTTTAAACGTTCCGTTTTGATTTCACCTTTTTGGTAATTCCAAAATGCATCAGCCTGTTCAGGGCGCGTACCGTCACGGTAAGACTCTAACGCTTGGCGATTGATTTGACGTGTCTGTGGGTCAGCAAAACGACTTTGGATGATAGGACTTGGGTTATTACCAAAAGTCAATTCTTCCAATTCTGCGTCAGAAACACCCAAACCCATTGCTTCTGCTTCTTTGTTAACCAAAGTTTCATCTACAAATGAGTTGAACAAAAATTGACGACGACTAAACGGGTCGCCCGACGAGTTAGCATATAAGATACTTTCTACGCGATTAAATTCTTGGATATCGACAGAGCGCCCGTCGATGTTTGCCATTTCTGTAGCGCCACTTCCAAAGACAGATTGCTGTCCTGAAAACATATCCATGAAGATAAAGCCACCTAATCCGAGACCAATCATGACCACAAGTAACCAACTGTTATTGCGAATTTTTCCGATAAGAGCCATTGTAATATTTCTTTGTTTTCTTAAAAATCAATGTTCTTTGACAAATCCCGTGATAGGAAAAAAAATGAAACCTAAAATTAAGTAACGACTTAGGTTTTAATTTTTTTTATATCACATATCTTGGGCTTCGTCAGAGAACTAAATCAACTATCGTGATGTTCTGAGATTTTGTAGAAAGATTTCTGTTAAAGAGAAGAAAAACTGTTCAATTCTTCTTTTTATCGAAAAAATAGGGGAAAGCTGACTTAACAAACAACGCCCAATCTTTTCTTTAAAACTGATTTTTTTTAAAATTTATTTCCTTGATTATCAAGGGTTTGACCATTTCGGAAAGAAAAAAACCGCTGCAAATATGATTTGTAAGATTAATACTTTCCGAAAAATCTCCGCAAAGGTATAATATGCAGAGATAAAAACAAAAAATAACTTTCAGTCATAGGGACTAAACCTTGATTTTGAGGACAATAGGTATTTCAAGAATTCCGAATTGTCTAGAAGGGAATTTACGAGGAATAATTATTTAGGTTGCGGACTTTTTATTTTTTGTGTTCTTGTTGGTCCTCATAAATGAGGAGTTAAGAATCAGTTTTGAAGGAGATTACTCAGTAACAAGTAACTTACAATTATATGGCGTAATTTTTTCATTCTACTTTTCCAAATGTTAGTTTAAGGGACTTGGCAATTAATAAGCTACGCAAAACAACGCAGTTAAAAGGAAAAAGAGCAAGTCAGGTGCGTAGCTTATTATTTTCTAAGTCCCTAAACCAAATAATGTTGAATTCTACCCCAAGGAGTAAAGCTTCTATTTAGAAAAAAAGTAATTTGTCTTCTCAATATCATGTTCGAACGACAAAAGCGGTTATTTTTGCAATTTGGTGTATCTTTCGTGACAATAATATCTAAACCCATAGGGTTTTATGTCGCAAAAACGCAAACTATAGAATTATGAAATTACAATCGATTTTCTTTACTTTCTTATCAATGGTGACGCTTGCTTCCCTTGCGACATTTTCAACCTCTTGTAACGGAGATAAGTTAGAACCAATCCCAGAGTCAGAGGTCTGTGATACATTGGTCACTTCTTATAACCTAAATATGCAAGACCTTGTCGAGACTTATTGTGCCTACTCTGGTTGTCACGATGGGAGTTCTCCTGGCGTGTATCTTTCTTACGAAGGAATGTTGCCAAGTTTGGAAAATGGAAAAATCATGGAACGTGCTATCAACACACGTGACATGCCACCAAGCTATGCTAATGAAGGTTTAACTGAACTTCCTGATGCGGCATATGATTTGTTGAATTGCTGGATTGAGCAAGGATTTCCAGAGCAATAAGGAAAATTATACATCCTAATTTTTAATAGACTTGCTACTCTGCGAAAAATGCTACTTTATAAATGTAGTTTCTTGCTGATTAGTAAGTCTAATGTAGATTAAGTACTCTGACACAGTTATAAATAAGATTTCCCTCGTTATGAAAAAGTATTTTACCCTTTTTGTTTTTTGTCTTTTTGTTAGTGCTGTCATGAATGCACAAGATGAAGAGCATTCTATACGTACATTTAAAGATTCTCGTGTTATTAATACACACTCTGTAGAAGTCTTGCAAAAACGTAAATTAGATATACGTATAGGTCACCGCTTTGGAGACTTAGCAGGTGCCAATGGTGGTTGGGCAAATTTTTATGGACTAGAAAATGCCTCAGATGTAATGATTGGGGGAGAGTATGGTCTTACGGATAATGCAACTATTGGACTTTACCGTTCAAAAGGTTCAGGAGATTTGCGTGCATTGGTTAGTCCGTTTTTAAAATATCGTTTGATAAAACAAACGAAAAATGGCTCACCGATAACTATGACGGCTTTGGGATTAGGGACAATCTCTACGATGCAGAAAAATGAAGCGAGCACAGGCGTTAGTCGTTTTCCTAAATTTTCTCACCGTATGGCTTACGCTGTTCAGCTTATGATAGCGCGTAAATTTGCGGACCGTTTCTCTTTGCAGATTATTCCAAGTTATACACACAGGAATTTAGTTCAATTTGAGGATAATAATGATGTCATCAGTTTGGGCTTGGCATCTCGTGTGCAATTGACGAAGGTTATGGCTTTTGTGGCAGATTTTACTTTGCCAGTTAATGGCTTGCAAAGTCCCTTCACTGAAAATCCAGAAGGTTTTGAATACTACCCAGCCTTAGGTATCGGTATGGAATGGGACACAGGTGGACACGTTTTTCAATTAAATTTGACAAATGCCGAAGGGATTATGGAGACAGATTATATTCCTAATACAACTACAAATTGGTTGGAAGGGGAATTCAGAATTGGATTTACGATTTCTCGTTTATTTAATTTGTAGAAACATTCTTAGTTTAAAAATTATAAAAAGCGCGTGAATATTCGATTATTCACGCGCTTTTTTGTTGAATTCGTAATTTCAGATGCTTTCGTGAATTTATTCAGACATTTCTCATTAAAATTTTACTTACTTTTGTAGCGAAAATTCGCTAAATGCGTTCTCAGCCTTAACCACAGTACTTTTTAGTTAAAAAATAGTTCTTTAAAAATTCTACAATTACTTGTCCCTCATCTTGGGGAAATTTTTTAAAGAACATACAAAATCAACCGAAAGGATATGCAATTTAATCTAACAGAAGAACAACTCGCCGTACAAGAAGCCGCTCGTGAATTCGCCCAAAACGAACTGAAAGAAGGTGTTATTGAGCGTGATACTAACATGACCTTTGCCACAGAGCAAGTGAAAAAAATGGGAGAAATGGGATTCATGGGAATGATGGTCAGCCCAGAGTATGGTGGAAGTGGCATGGACACAATGTCTTATGTATTGGCAATGGAGGAAATATCGAAGATAGATAACTCTTGCTCGGTTTGTATGTCTGTAAACAACAGCCTGGTTTGTTGGGGATTGGAAGAGTATGGAACAGAGGCACAAAAACAAAAATACTTAACGAAACTGGCGACAGGGGAGTGGATTGGCGCATTTTGTCTTTCAGAACCAGAAGCTGGCTCTGATGCAACTAGTCAACGTACGACAGCGGTTGACATGGGTGACCATTACGTTTTGAATGGTACGAAAAACTGGATTACGAATGGTGGTTCATCAAGCGTGCATTTAGTAATCGCACAAACAGATGCTTCAAAAAAGCACAGAGGTATTAATGTGTTCATTATAGAGACAGATTGGGAAGGTGTAGAGATTGGTGCAAAAGAAGATAAGCTAGGTATTCGTTCTTCGGATACACATACTATAATGTATAACGATGTGAAAGTGCCTAAGGAAAATCGCATTGGTGAAGACGGCTTCGGATTTAAGTTTGCGATGAAGACTTTGTCAGGTGGACGTATCGGTATTGCAGCGCAGGCATTGGGTATTGCGGCGGGTGCATATGAGTTGGCAGTTAAGTATTCAAAAGAGCGTGAGGCATTTGGTAAGCCGATTTCTCAGCACCAAGCGATTGCTTTTAAGTTAGCAAGTATGGCGACTGACATCGAAGCAGCACGTTTAATGGTATACCGTTCAGCTTGGTTGAAAGATGAAGGAATGGACTACAATGCGGCATCTTGTATGGCGAAAGTTTTTGCCTCAGAGACGGCAATGAAACATACGGTGGAAGCGGTACAAGTTCACGGCGGCTACGGTTTTGTAAAAGAATATCATGTGGAACGTTTGATGCGTGATGCGAAAATTACTCAAATCTATGAAGGAACGAGTGAGGTGCAGCGGATTGTGATTTCTCGTAACTTGTTAAAAGGACAGTTGTATATTCCTACTTTTAATGGGGAGAAAATGGACGTTTAATTTAACTATGAACGGTTTAACGATGAACCATGAACGGCGGGATTTGTGCCTGTTTTGATATATGGTTTTTGGATTGGGAAAATCCCTTTCGTGCTTTGTGTACGGAGGGGATTTTTTCATTTTTGAGTAACTTAATTTCAATTTTTTACCCCTCATTTTATTTCCGAAAATTTATAAGAACGAACAAATCAATTGCCCTTCTCCTTTTACCACTATATATCTTTCAATAAAAAAATCAAATAATGACAACTGATACAGTAAAATATAGCTCGGAGAAATTAGCAGAATTTAAGCAAATTTTAAGCGAAAAATTAGAGGATGTGCAGGGGCAAATAGAGGACAAAAAAGCAAGCGTAAAAAATCGTAAGGAACAAGTGGCTCAGAGCAATTTGGGATTTAGTGAGGGGAGTCGGCACTTTCAGCAGCAGGCTAAAAACAAACAACTTATCCGTCGTCTACAGCACAAAGCGCGGGAATTAAAAGCGGCTCTTGGACGTATTGAGGATGAAACTTATGGTGTGTGTGACCGCACAGGTAAGTTGATTAGAGAAGCTCGATTGCAGGCAATGCCGACAGCTCGGTTTGATATTGTCCGTAAGGTCTAAGCCTAAATAACTAATTTCGAGGAAGAAAACCCCTTTTGTACTTTTTGTACAGAAGGGATTTTTTTTGCGTTTTTTCGAGTAAAATAAGGCTTATTAAGAGTTAATAAATTTATAATCAGCCAAAAACCTATGAATTTGTAATTTATGGCTAGTTATAGATTTTATATATTGATAAAATAAATATATTTTGTTAGCTTTGGCTTATTATAAAATAATTATACATGAAGCTAATTGGTAGAAAGGACGAGAAAGAAGCATTTCAGCATTGTTTGGACAGTAAAGAGTCGAAGCTCATTGCGGTCTATGGCAGACGCCGTATTGGTAAGACCTTCTTGGTGCGCAATTATTTTCAGGGAAAAATAAGATTTGAAATTGCGGGATTGCACAATGGAAATTTGAGTGACCAATTACTTCATTTTGCTTCTACCTTGACAAAGTATGGATGGACAGAAGCAAGCCTGCATCCGCCACAGACTTGGAAAGCTGCTTTTGATATGTTAGAAAGATTTCTGAACAGTTCGACGAGAGT
>CALDUB010000351.1 GCA_937923465.1 uncultured Saprospiraceae bacterium | reverse complement strand
AAAATATGGTTCTTGTTTTTGCAGAAAGTCAAAAAGGTAATTTTAAGAAAATCGCTCTAGAGGCGGTTACCTACGGACATAAAACAGCGCAAGCACTTGGAACTGAATGTGTTGCATTAACACTTGGAGAAGTTAATAATGCAGGAGATTTGGGGAAATATGGTGCTTCGAAAGTATATAACGTAGCAGGTGTGTCAGATTTTGACAGCCAAGTTTACGCCGCAGTTATCGCAAATGCAGCAGACAGTGTCGGTGCAGATGTCGTAATTGTTAGCCACACATCTACAGGTAAATCTGTATTGGGACGTTTGGCAGCACGTATGGATGCAGGTTCTGTTCCTGGTGTAAATGGTGTACCGACGAATGACGGTTCATTCAAGGTAACTAAAAATGTTTTCTCTGGTAAAGCTATCGCAACTTATGAAGTAAGCAGCGCGAAAAAAGTTTTATCTCTAATGGGAAATAGCTTACCACCAGAAGAAATCGGTGCAGCAGTTGGTGTTGAAACTTTGAGTGTTGACATCCCAGCGGGTCGTGTGACAGTTAAGGAAACGAAGCGTGAAGAAGGTATCGTACCTTTGCCAGAAGCAGAATTGGTCGTATCAGCAGGTCGTGGTTTGAAAGGACCAGAGAACTGGGGTATTGTCGAAGATTTGGCTAAAGCATTAGGTGCAACAACGGCTTGTTCTCGCCCAGTGGCGGACAGCGGTTGGAGACCTCACCACGAGCACGTAGGACAAACAGGTGTGGCTATTCGCCCGAACTTGTACATCGCAGCAGGTATCTCTGGTGCTATTCAACACCTTGCGGGTGTGAACAGCTCTAAAGTTATCGTTGTCATCAATAAAGACCCAGAAGCACCTTTCTTTAAGGCTGCTGATTATGGGATAGTTGGAGATGCTTTTGAAGTATTGCCAGCATTGACTGCCGCTGTTAATAAGTATAAAGCGAGCAATTAATAGGACGTACGAGGGACGAACTACGATTTATGAATCGGGTTTGTCTTACTTAAGAAATGCCGAATGCTGTTTAGTGTTCGGCATTTTTTTTTAATTTATTCAAAGTACGTTTCTTACACTCTTATTATCCATTTGTCTCTAACTATTATTATGAATTTCAATAAAACATTAATTCTGCTCTGTATTGTAAGTCTCTTTTTCATTGAATGCACAAGAAGTGAAAAAGAGATAGTATATAAAGTAGCGCAACATATGCCTCGTTTTCATTCTGATGAATGTGAAAAACTGATAGAGTCAAGTTTATTAGAAGCAAAACGTTGTGCTTCAGATAAAATGTTAGAATTTGTTTACGAACACCTTAAATACCCTATAGAAGCAAAGAAGTCTCAAATAGCTGATTATGTAATAATTGGATTTTATATTGACAAAAATGGAGTTATGCAAGACGCCAAAATATTGAGAGATATTGGAGGAGGGTGTGGGGCAGAGGCTTTGAGGGTTGTTAAAATGATGACTGATTGGGTGCCAGGAGTAATGCGAGGGAAAAAAGTATCTGTCAACTTTAATCTTCCTATTCATTTTAAATTAGGAAAGAAGAAAAATACATCCAAACTCAAATGACAATAACAGAGCAAAAGAAGCAATTACGCCAACAAATGCACTCTAAACGTGCAGAACTAAACCAATCCTACAAACAAGAATATGACAAGTGGATTTGCGAAGCTCTTTTAAAAATAATCAAAGAGAACAAATTCAAGACGATTCACTGCTATTTACCAATGGGAACGGAGATTGATATTTTTCCATTAATTGAAATTCTCTTAAAAGAAAAACTAACAGTTGTAACGCCTAAAACCTTGACTAAGAGAAGATTAAAGCATTTAGTTTTAAAATCTTTGGATGAATTAGAAGAGGGTGTTTATGGAACACAATATCCTACGGGCGATAATGAATTTTTGGGACAGTATGACTTGATTATTGTACCTGGATTAGCTTTTGATGCATCTAATTATCGCTTAGGTTATGGAGGTGGTTATTATGATAATTTTATGGTGGAATATCCTGATGCTCGGAAAATTGGAATTTGTTATCCGTTTCAACAGGTTGATAAAATTCCTGTGGAAGCGCATGACCTTCAATTAGATGATGTTTTGTTAAGTAGGAGCGTCTAATTCGGAAAATATAAAAGAAAAGCCTCTTTGTTTGTCAAACAAAGAGGCTTTTCAATTTTATTAGAATTTAAGAATGAAAAATCAAAATTTAGATTATTCCTTCCTCAAAACAATTCTAATGCTGCACTGCAAACTTCATGACTTTACGTTTACCATTGTCGAGTTTTAGCTCGATTAGGTAAATACCATTTGAATAACTACTTGTATCAAAAATGGTAGAAGTCCTCGAGTCTGTCACACTTGAACGGTTTATCGCACGACCAAGGAGGTTGTAGATTACAATGTTACCTCTTTCATTTTCTGGTAATTCATAATGAACAGAAACGAATGAATTAGCTGGATTTGGAGACAAGGACAAAGCAAATACTTTATCAAAATCAATGTTCTCGCTTCTCTCCTCGGCGTTCGTTGTGTTTCCTGAACCAGGATTAGGCGCAAAATCTCCACCACCTTGAACAGTTACGTTGTAGGTACAAATTCCAATATTTCCATAATTATCTGTTGCTTCCCAAACTACAGTAGTTATACCTTGAGGGAAACTCGTTGGTGCGTTATTTTCGATTGATGAAATACCGCAATTATCAGAAAAAGTAGGTTCGGGTAAATTACTTCCACTATAAGGACTATTCACTACAAAATTATATGGACACTCATCTGCATTTGGGTCTTGTTCATCTGCAATGATAACCAATGAAGTACAAGTAGCAAAATTGCCCATCATATCTGTGACCGTCCACGTAACGACAGTCGTACCAAGTGGATAGAAATCAGGTGCATCATTTGTGATAACGATACCTCCCGCACCTTGGTCTAAAACAAAAGGTGGTTTGATATAAATATCTCCATTGCCACATTCATCTGCTTCGTTGCAGGTAGATGTCGGTTGGCGACACTCGATAATAGGCGCTGTGATAGGCGCACAATCTTCGACAGCGACAACATTTACTGTCTGCGAGCTTGTACAGCCATTTCCGTCTGTTGCACGAATTTCATAAATTACCTCGTCTTGTTCCCCTTGCATTAATTCAATAGGTGACATTATAGAAGCATAAGTGCCGCTATTAATGCTCACTTCAAAAGTCAAACCTGTACCCGAGAAAGATATTTCGCCGTCTGTGGTACAAAGTGGTTGTATAAACGTCGGTGTGAAATCTGGATTGATACAAGAGCCAGGTGTAGAGGTAACAGGTGCTGAAGACATGCTCATTTGCGTAGCATCTGTCTCACAAATACATCTAGTCTGAACAGTAATTTCGGTAGTCTGATTGTACACGGGCACATTTTCTGTCCAAGTTGTACCACCGTCAACGGTGTATTCCAGTTTAGATTCAGCTGGACACGGGATACCCATTGGCGCTATCACAGCACCATTGTCAGGAATACATCCTGTAGAGCACGTACTTTCGGTGAAAGTTACATTGTCAGGTGCTGCTGTAAAAGTAGGACAAGCTATAGCCGTATTGGTGCTACCAGCGCTATTTGCGCCAGATGTATAGACCCATATATTATCTACCAATTGAATAGAGCTTCCGTCTGGTGCGGTATCATCTGGCTCACTTGCGCCAATATTTGCACTTGTTACACCGTTAGCAGGACCGTCTGTTGCATCAAATGCTCCTTCGTAACTTAAAAATTGTAAGACATTATCTGTACAATCTAAAGCAAGACCGTCAGGAGAACCGTCCTGAATACTACTTGGACTCCAAGTGTAATAAGTATAGGTACCATCATTATCTCCAGAAACGAAGCTATCCAAAGACAGGGCATCATAAGTCGCACCTGTGCTACCGTCATATAGAGTAATCGTCAAATCGGCAAGTGTTACAGTTGCACTATTTAATATTGCAACTTCGACAAACTCTCCAATATCTCCTCCTGTATTGTCATAGTGAATTTCACTAATGAAGACCTCGGCAATAGTTGGACATAAACAGATTGGATTTGTGATAGCCACGTTTTCGCATTGACAATTTGTCGTGTTGTAAGAGTCAGTTGTTGTACAATCGTTGTCGTCACAGTTAGGAGCAGTGAAGATATTTTCACACCCACAAATGTCTAGATTGTAAGAGTCTGCCGTGTCTGGACATCCGTCATCGCAATCAGGAGGAGTTAAGGTATTTTCACACTCACAGTTTACCGCATCGTAAGAATCTACAGTATCTGGGCATCCGTCATCACAGTTAGGCGGCGTTATAGCGACGTTTTCACATTGACAAGTTGATGTGTTGTAAGAGTCAGTTGTTGTGCAATCGTTGTCGTCACAGTTAGGCGGCGTGATTGCGACGTTTTCACATTCACATGTTTGCGTGTTATAAGAATCGTCTGTCGTACAATCATTATCGTCGCAACTACCTGGTACCACTGGATTACTCTCGCATTCGCAGGTATCTGTATTGTAGATGTCAACAGTATTACAATCTGCGTCATCGCAATCTGGCGGTGTTATAGCTACGTTTTCGCATTCACAAGTTGTGGTGTTATAAGAATCGTTAGTTGTGCAATCCGAGTCGTCGCAGCTCGGCGGCGTTATAGCCACGTTTTCGCATTCACAAGTCGTTGTATTGTAAGAATCGTTAGTTGTGCAATCCGAGTCGTCTCAGCTGGGCGGCGTTATAGCCACGTTTTCG
>CALDUB010000350.1 GCA_937923465.1 uncultured Saprospiraceae bacterium | reverse complement strand
CCTTTGATGTTCTTTGCTTTTAAAGCATCAAGAATTTGTGCTTTGCTCAACTTCTCTGTGAGCGTTTTTAGATTACTTTTCATTTTTGTAAAGTTTTAAGATTAAAAAATGTGTTGAAAAGCAATGTTGAAAATGTGTTTTTTGAAAAATGATGTAGCCGAATATCCTCATTCTTAATGAAACGAGTAGGAGTTCTAAGCAAGTGATTTTTTTTCTAATACAAATTAACAAAGCCGATATTATGAATCTAATTTATAGGTAAATACTCGCTTTTCCTAATATGTTTTAGTTTTACTTGTCACAAAAAGCGTTTTTAACGCTTTTTTATTTAAAATACTTGATTTTAGATGTTTAAAACGTAACAAATTTAAAGTTGAGACGTAAAAAAGCGCTTGCCTTCAATTTTGAAGACAAGCGCTTTAGCGAAATTTATTTTTAATAACTTTCTATCGTGTCAAGTACATGTAGCGATTTCTATCCAACTCTCTAAAGAATGGGTCAGTCAAATCGACAATGAAACGGATTTCCTCTCCTGTTGATTTCATCTCTGGTCCGAGATTCTTATCTACATTCGGGAATTTGTGGAAAGAAAAGACTGGAACTTTAATCGCATAACCTGACGGTTGTGGCTTGATATTAAAGTCGCTCAATTTTTTAGCTCCCAACATTACCTGTGTCGCAATATTCAAATAAGGGACTTTGTATGCCTTAGCAATAAAAGGGGTTGTACGAGAAGCACGAGGGTTGGCTTCGATAACGTAAACTTTTCCTTCCTTGATTGCAAATTGGATATTGATAAGTCCTTTAATTTTTAAGGCTTTCGCTAATTTTTCTGTGTACTCGACCATCATATTTACTTCTTCTACAGATAAACTGTAAGTCGGTAAAAGTGCGGCACTATCTCCAGAGTGAATACCTGCTGGTTCTACATGCTCCATGATACCCATGATGTGAACTTGTTCACCGTCGCAAATAGCATCTATCTCGGCTTCTTTCGCACGGTCAAGGAATTGGTCAATTAAGACGTTATTACCTGGCATGTGTTTGAAGATACTCAATACATGACGTTCTAATTCATCATCGTTGATGACAATACGCATGCGCTGACCACCTAATACATAAGACGGGCGTACCAAAACTGGATAAGTTACTTCGTGCGCGACTTTTAAGGCTGCATCAGCATCCGAAGCTGCACCGTAGCGCGGATAAGGAATTCCTAATTCTTTTAATAAATCAGAGAAACGCTCACGGTCTTCAGCTAAATCAAGTGAGTCGTAACTCGTCCCAATGATTTTAATACCTTTTTCTGCGAATGTCTCTGCTAATTTCAATGCAGTTTGACCACCTAATTGAACGATGATACCTTCTGGTTTCTCCAATTCAATAATTTCCTCTATGTGTTCCCAGAATACAGGCTCGAAGTAAAGTTTGTCTGCAATATCAAAATCTGTAGAAACCGTTTCAGGATTACAATTAACCATAATGGCTTCGTAACCTGCTTCTTTTATAGCCATGATACCGTGTACACAACAGTAATCAAACTCGATACCTTGACCGATACGATTTGGACCAGAACCTAGTACGATGATTTTCTTCTTGCCTTCAGTAGGAATACTTTCGTTTTCGCTATCAAAAGTAGAGTAGAAATAAGGTGTATTTGATTCAAACTCTGCTGCACAAGTATCCACCATTTTATAAGTACGGCGAATATCTAATTTTTTACGTTGTGCTCTTACAGCATCTTCATCGACACGTAATATCCATGCGATTTGAGCATCAGAGTAACCATTTACTTTTAGCTCGCGGAAGAAGTCCGTTGGAATGTCTTCTGGAACATTGTAGTTATTAGATAACTTTTGTTCCATTTTGACTAAATTCTTGATTTGCTTGATGAACCAAGGGTCAATTTTAGTCAATTTGTGAATGGTGTTTTCTGGAACACCCAAAGCCAAAGCATCTTTTAATCGGAAGATACGGTCATCGCTTGCGACTTCTAATCTTCTTAGAATGTCATCCGTTCTAATCCACTCTTTCTTATCTGCACCAAGTCCTTGGCGACCATTTTCAAGAGATTGACAAGCTTTTTGTAATGCTTCAGTGAACGAGCGCCCAATTCCCATTACTTCACCTACAGATTTCATCTGCAAGCCTAACTGAGTATCTGCTCCTTGGAATTTTGCGAAATTCCAACGCGGCATCTTTACAATTACATAATCCAATGTCGGCTCAAAGAAAGCTGAAGTTGTCTTTGTAATCTGATTTTTCAACTCATCCAAGTGGTATCCTAAAGCTAACTTTGCAGCAATCTTTGCAATTGGATATCCTGTTGCCTTACTAGCTAAGGCAGAAGAACGCGATACACGTGGGTTAATCTCAATAACAATTAACTCTTCTGTTACGGGATTTTGTGAGAATTGAATATTACAACCACCCGCAAAGTTTCCTAAAGAACGCATCGCCAATAAAGATTGGTTACGCATATCTTGGTAAGCCGTATCTGATAAGGTCATGGCAGGAGCAACAGTAATACTATCTCCTGTATGTATACCCATTGGGTCTAAGTTCTCAACAGTACATATGATAACTACGTTGTCGTTGGCATCACGCAATAATTCCAACTCGAACTCTTTCCAACCCAAAACGGCTTTCTCTACTAAAACCTCATGTGTTGGAGACGCATTTAGTCCACGTCGTAATGCTTCGTCAAATTCGTCTTCTTTCATGACAAAGCCACCTCCGTAACCACCTAAGGTATAGGAAGGACGAATGACTAATGGGTAACCGATTTTTTGAGCAGCTTCTTTTCCTTCTAAAAAGGAATTAGCAATGAAACTCGGTGCTACAGATAGTCCGATATTTATCATTTGCTTACGAAATGCTTCTCTATTCTCAGTTAACTCAATGGCGTCTAAATCTACACCGATGAGTTTACAATTGTATTTTTCCCAGACACCATGCTCGCCAGCTTCGATAGTAAGGTTTAAAGCTGTCTGTCCACCCATAGTAGGGAGAACAGCGTCAATATCTCTTTCTTCCAATATCTGCTCTAGACTTGCTACCGTCAAGGGTAACAAATACACATGGTCCGCCGTCATCGGGTCGGTCATGATAGTAGCAGGATTAGAATTAATGAGAGTAACTTCGATGCCTTCCTCGCGAAGAGAACGAGCGGCTTGAGTTCCAGAATAGTCAAACTCGCAGGCTTGACCGATGATGATAGGACCGCTACCTATTATTAGGACGGACTTAATTGAGTTATCTTTTGGCATTGCGCAACTTGGTTTATTTTAGAAGACTGAGTCCTGATTC
Organism: uncultured Saprospiraceae bacterium; assembly: GCA_937923465.1. Classification (GTDB taxonomy): domain Bacteria; phylum Bacteroidota; class Bacteroidia; order Chitinophagales; family Saprospiraceae; genus JAHDCG01. The sequence goes on along the minus strand of CALDUB010000350.1, from coordinate 3,250 downwards.
TGGCTCGCCTTCTTTTTTTAATACCGTTTTTCCAAATCGCACGCAAAGATAGAAGAAGGGCTTGACTTTCGAGAATGAATCTGTATTTCTTTTGTAAAAAAGGAGAGACGGTAGATAGGGAAGGCAGGACGGTAGAAAATGTAATAAATATAGTCTTTGAGAATGACCTTTGATTGAACTGTTTATTCATAAAAAAGCCCGAACCTTCGTTTGAAAGGTCGGACTTTTTCGTTTAAATTCTTGAAATAAAATTTTAAGCTCAGTTTATCTCAAAACAGAAACATTTCCTTTTCTGAAAATTTCATTTCCGTCGGTACAACGAACACGTAAATAGTATCCATAAACGTCTGGACAAACGACTTCGCCATTAAATGTACCGTCCCAGCCTTCTGTGATATCGTTACTTTCGTAAACTTTTTCGCCCCAACGGTTATAAATCGCAAAGAATACTTCGTCTAAAGAAAGTCCTTCAACAAAGAGAATATCATTTAATCCGTCATCGTCAGGTGTGAAAGCATTTGGAAAGTAAAGGAAGGGTTCACAGTTGTTTTCTACAACGACTTGGACATCTAGCTCTCCTTCACAACCGTCGCCGTCTCTGACAGTGACTGTATATATTGTTGTTTCCTCTGGTTTTGCCGTTGGATTGTGGATATCCTCATCATTTAATGTTTCTCCATTATCCCATTCATAAGTAAAACGGTCATCAGGTGTAACGAAAAGTTCAGATACGTCACCTAATAAAATAGTATCAGGAGTTGCATCAATCTCTAAACCTTCAGTTACAACTACCGCTTCTGCGAAAAGTGTATCTTGTAGAGAACAATTGGCTTCGTTAGTTACTGTTCCTATAAAGAAATCTTCTTCAAAGATAGGTGTATCTGCTGGGTCATCTCCTCCCCAATCTACAGTTAGACCGTCTGGTAAGTCATAAAGAGTCGCATCACCTTCACAAATGAACTTGGTAGAACCAAAGTCAAAAACAACAGGGTAAGCACCAGCAGTAAAGCTTTCAGTTGTTGTACAACCAAATCCATCTTCAATTAAGATATAATAAGTTGTCTCCACTTCATTTACAGTAAAACCATAAATAGCATCATTACTTAATACATTATCGAAATTCTCATCGTCTGACCAAGTATAGTTGACTCCGCCTGTTACCGTAGCATCTGCCATTTCATTTTCTATCTGACAAGTTGAAATATCATCTAGCATCGGACCTGCCAATGCATCAGGAACCGTAATTGTCACTTCACTTAGTTCCGTACAACCTGTTGCAGGGTCTGTAATCGTCAGCATGTAAGTCGTCGTTTCTGTTACAGTTGCTGTTGGATTAGATGTATTAGGGTCAGATAAGCCGCCTGCTGGAGACCATTCGTAATTATAGTCTGTATTTGCATTTGGAAATAACTCCATTGCAGTTCCACCGTCACAATCTATCATTTCACTCATCGGTGTTGTGGGCGTAAAAGGAGCGACATCTACAGGTTGCATCGTTTCTAAGACACAGTCATCTCCATAAGAAACTGTTAGGATGGCATCAACTGTACCTGTATTTTCAAATTCTACAGAAGGATTTTGCTCATTGTACATCTCGCCATTGATTTCCCAATTCCAGTCTGTGATATCTGCTGGATTAGAAGACATATCAGTGAATACAACTATAAAGCCGTCTTCACAATTTGTCTCAAAAGTAAATTCTGCCACTTGCGGTTCTGCTACTTCTACTATAACAATAACTGTATCTGCACAACCTACTGTAGGAATAAGTGCGACTTCATAAGTGCCAGCTTCTGGATATTCGTAAGAACCTGCGTCTCCACCTGGAACTGTTTCTCCAGTAGGATAATCAAAAATCCATTCGTAGCTGTCAGCAGAGTCGTTCGTATTCGTGAAGTCTAATGACGTACCGTCACAGTCTTGTGTCGAAGAAACTAAATTAGGGTCAGGCATTATTTCTGTGTCAGTAACTGTGACAATTACTTCTTCCGTTAAGCTACATCCTTGAGTGTTTGTAATCGTAACTTCAACAGGAAATTCACCTACCATTGATGTATTAATCTCTGGATTAGGTATGTCTGTCGCGCCAATAAAGATATCATCGATAGAAGACCATGTGTAAGTGTCACCAGTACTTGAGTTTGCAGAAGCCATTAATTCTTCACCCAAACATCCTTGTACTGCGTCGGGAATAATTGGTTCAAAAGACTCAGCAGTAAATGTACTTTCATTTTCACCTGCACAACCTGCTGCATTTTCAGCAACTAAAGTTACTGTCACCGTTTCACCTGCTGGAATATCTAAGATAAAATCAGCTGTAGTAAAAGTATCACCGTTACTCGTTGTATAAAGATAGTCCGTAATGTCTGCTGTTGAGTTAGCCGATACTGTCACTGAAATCATATCTCCTGTACAATCGCCTGGTGTAAGTACCACTTCTGCACTAATTTCATCGTCTGCTACAACAGTCACGGTTTCTATGACAGCACAGCCATTTGCATCTGTTATAGTTACAGTGTAGTCACCTGCTGCAACGTCTCCTGTATTATCTTCTTCTGAACCATTGTCCCATATGTAAGTAGGATTTACAACTTCCGGACCGACAATGACCGTTGCAATACCATCGGCTATCTCCGCACAACTTGCATTTGCAGAAGAAGAGCTAAGTGTAAATTCAGCTTCTTGTGCTACTGCTACCATTATTGTACTGGAACATCCACTATTATTGTCAGTGACGGTTACATTATAATCGCCTGCTGGTAAATCATTTACTTGACCAGAGTCAGGGTTGCCGATTCCAGCTTCATAGGTAAAAGAGTAATCTGTTCCTCCTGTAGGAATTATTGAAATACTTCCAGTTCCTTCATCTCCACAAGCCGAAGGAGTGGATAAAGAAGTAAGTTCTATGTTTACTCCAGGGGCAACTTCTACTTGACTCACAGCAATACACCCGTTTGCATCTGTTACTGTTACGCTATGAGGACCTGCGGACAATCCGCTGGTAGAAGCATCTGTAGAAGCATTGTCCCAAAGATAAGTAGGCTCAACTGCACCATTTGTAGTGACCGTTGCGGTACCGTCTGCGGCGCCAGCACAACTTTCTGAACTCGCAGATGCTGCGATTGTAAATTCTGGAATTTCAGGAACATTAATAGTCGTAACTGTCGTACATCCTTGAGCATCACCAACGGTTACATTATATGTACCTGTTGACAAACCATTTACTTGACCCGAATTTGGATTGCCGATA
>CALDUB010000349.1 GCA_937923465.1 uncultured Saprospiraceae bacterium | reverse complement strand
AAGATTTTGGATAGTTGGGATACTCTTGGCCGTGGTAACTATTTTGACTTTGAAGATTAGGTAGCAAAGTATCACGTCCGTTCTACGGCGTGAATGGTAATTTTTAAACAACTAAAATGAACCCAAAACTAATCATAGTCGCAGGCGCAAATGGTTCAGGAAAAACAACCTTTGCCATACCGTATACACAAGAAAAAGGTTATCCTTTTCTGAATGCAGACGAAATAGCCAAAGAACTAACAACAAATGGAGAAAAGAACGCGATGCTAAAAGCAGGACGTATTTTCTTTAAAACCTTAGAAGAATGGCTAACAGAAAAGATAAGTTTTGTAGTAGAAACCACATTGTCAGGGACTTATATTAATAAAGTTGCTGAACGTGCGAAGAAAAATGGTTATGAAGTACAAATCATTTATCTCTTTCTGGAAAATGAAAAGATATGTGTCGATAGAGTGAAAAGCAGAGTAAAGAAAGGAGGACACGATGTTCCAGTAGAAGACATAAAGCGTCGGTATTTTAGGAGTAAGAGGAATTTTTGGGAAAATTTTACTGTGTTGTCGGATAAGTGGATAATGTATTATAATGGTGAGCAAGGTTACCAAAAAGTTGCAGCAGGAACTAAAGGTGAAAGTTATGCCATTTCAAATACAGGACTTTTTGATTTATTTCATGAAAACATTTGAAATGAAAAGAGTAGAAAGATTAAACGATAAAGAAATAACAGAGCTTGATAATGATGTTTTACGCATTGGAAATGAAGCTGTCCGTAAAGCGAAGGAAGACAATCGAAAACATGGGTTGCCTGAGGTTTTTGTAAAAGCTGGAAAATTGTATTATTTATTAGTGAGTGGAGAGGTGACGGACGTACGTCCAGAAATATTAAATTCATAATAATCGAATTGGGTAACAGTAATTTTATAATCACGGAAAATACGGATAATAGACTCGTTATCAGAAGAAGATTAACAGGATATGCTAGTGAGATAATAATGGCAGTCATCTTATTTGTTTTCCTTTTATCTCTTTTATCAAAGTATGGTTATTTTAACTCAATGCCATTAGAATTAGTAGGAATTGTATTTTTTACTGTTTTTGTGATACTTATTATTTATACAAATAGCAGAGGGAACAAAGAATATATTTTCGATAAAACAAATAATAGCTTCAGCGAAAAAGGAGTAAAAATTTGCCAATTAGATAATTTAAAGAAGATTGAGTTATTTGAAGAAATAAACTACAAATCAGAAGATGAGGGAATTGATTTAAATTATTATGCGATATTAGAACTTGTAAATGGGGAAGAGTTTATTTTTGATTACACAAGAGATTACGAAACCTTATTAAGTATTTGTGATGAAATTTCTCATTTTGCAAATATAAGAAAGGCAATAGTTGTGAAAAAAGACATGCGAGGAAAGTAACTCTTGAAGAAATGTGTAAAGAACGTAATTAGCTTTTTTATGACAAAAACAACAATCCTCGGAGCAGCAGAATCAGGCATAGGAGCAGCCCTCTTAGCCCAACAACTGGGACACCAAGTGTTTGTCTCCGATTTTAGTAAGATAAAAGAAGCTTACAAAGCGGAATTAGAAAAAAATAACCTTTCATACGAGGAAGGTCAACATACAGAAAAACGCATTTTAGAATCAGATGAAGTGGTCAAAAGCCCAGGCATACCAGACACTGCACCTATAGTGCAGGCATTGGAAGCCAAAGGGATACCCGTTATTTCTGAAATTGAATTTGCGAGTCGCCATACGAATGCAAAGATTATTGCAATCACGGGCAGCAATGGAAAAACCACAACAACTAACTTGACCTACCAACTCTTAAAAACAGGAGGATTGAATGTAGGAATGGCTGGAAATGTCGGTATTTCATTCGCTCGAAGCATTTATGAGCAAGACCATTACGATTATTATGTATTGGAATTGAGTAGCTTTCAATTAGACGGGATTGAGAAATTTCGTCCACATATTGCAGTTTTACTCAACATCACGCCCGACCATTTAGACCGATATGATTATGAAATGAGTAATTATGCAAGGTCAAAATTTCGGATTGCGATGAACCAAACTTTTGATGATTTACTTATTCTAAACTATGATTTAGGAGTAAATTATGAGGATTTTGATATTAGTGGAGAGGACTTGGATAGATTAGAAGCGAGAAGAAGTTTTGTGAGAATGGATTTTCCTGATAAAGGTAAAATCAAAGTAAATGATGTAGCTTTTGATTTATCAAATAGCACTTTACGAGGACCACATAATCAGTTTAATGCGACCTGCGCCGTACAAATAGCCAAAGAGTTGGGTATCACGGACACAGACATTCAAAAAGGTTTGAATACCTTTAAGAACGACCCGCATCGTCTTGAGTCTGTTGCTAAAGTCAATGGCGTAGAATATATCAATGACAGTAAAGCAACTAACGTAGATAGCACATTTTATGCGCTAAAAGCAATGTTGCAGCCAACAGTCCTCATCATGGGCGGCACAGACAAAGGCAATGATTATACGCCTTTGATTGAATTGGTAGAAGAAAAAGTAAAAGCATTGATATGTTTGGGAGTGGATAATGAGAAATTGATAGAATTTTTCAGCCCAATCATCAAGAATATAGAAGAGGCAAGTGGTGCTATGGAAGCGGTACAACGCGCAAGTGTTTACGCTGAAGAAGGAGATGTGGTACTATTGAGTCCCGCTTGTGCAAGTTTTGATTTGTTTGAGAATTATAAGGATAGAGGCGAAAAATTTAAAGCAGCTGTTGAATTTATAAGCAGCTAAACTTTAAAACTCTACAACCTTACAACTATAGAAAATGAGCTTAGGAGCAAGAATATATACAGAATTACGTGGTGACCGAGTCATCTGGATGATTATCGCCGTTTTGGCGATGTTCAGTATTCTGTCTGTGTACTCTGCGACGGGTTCATTGGCTTATAAAATGGCAGGCGGTGATACAGAACGCTATTTATTAAAGCACTCTGTCATCTTAGGTTTTGGTTTGGTTATGACCTATTTTGCTTACTTGACGCATTATGCGAAATTCAAGAACATGGCACCTTGGTTACTATTGTTGACGATACCGTTGCTGGTATTCACAATAGCCATGGGACCAGAGTTAAACGGGGCACGACGATGGATACAAATTCCATATGTCGGGATAACATTTCAGACCTCAGACCTTGCAAAATTAGCTTTAATACTCTTTGTCGCGCGCGAAATAACGAAACACAAAGATTATATACAAAGCTTTGAAAAGGCATTCATGCCGATAATTGTCCCAATCTTAATGGTTGTGGCACTCATAGCACCTTCGGATTTGAGTACAGCATTATTGTTGTTTTTTACTTGTATCACGATGATGTTTATAGGACGGATTGACTGGAAGTTTATCGCATTGACCTTTATCTTAGGAGTTATGGTATTTGCGATGTTGATAATCATTGGAGAATTTGCACCCGAATTTGTGCGTGTCGATACTTGGGTGAGTCGGATACGAGACTTTATAGGAGCAGGCGAAAAAGAAATTGGCTATCAAGTACAGCACTCTATGATGGCTATTGCTAATGGAGATATCGTTGGAGTGGGACCTGGAAACAGTGTAATGCGTAATTATTTACCAGCACCTTATTCTGATTTTATCTACTCGACTATTACCGAAGAATACGGCTTATTAGGTTCACTTTTGATATTGTCAATGTATGTTTTGTTGTTTTTCCGCGCAGTGCGCTTAGTTACTAAAAGTGACAAGTCTTTCGGAGGGATGGCAGCAATGGGCATTACAATGATTATCGTTTTCCAAGCTTTAGCCAATATGGCTGTAAGTGTGGATTTAGTTCCCGTGACGGGATTAACGCTTCCTTTAGTGAGTATGGGAGGAACAAGTGTATTATTCACTTGTATTTCTTTCGGTATCATTTTGAGTGTAAGTAAATTTGTGGAGGCAGAGGCGGAATTATCAGAAGTAGTGGTGGAAGCGCCTACTGAAGAAGCACCGCAACAAGGTGGAGGAAAAAGAAGGAAGAAGTAGAATGTGAAGTACGAGGTACGATTTACGAAGTACGACCGTGCTAACTTAAACATGATTTTGATTTTTGAAATGAATTAAAAGTTAGACTTCGTGTAAAAGAAAAAAAGAAATAGGGCACATTAACCCAAAAACTTAACTACGCAGAAAGTTCCTCCCGATACTTTTTGTTCGGGATTAGAGGGTAAACAAGCTGCATTAGCAAAAACTAATGTCAAAGAAATTAAAAGTAATCATTAGCGGTGGCGGTACCGGCGGACATGTTTTTCCAGCGATAGCCATAGCAGATGCGATAAAGAAGAAAAGACCAGATACCGAATTTTTATTTGTCGGTGCAAATGGCAAGATTGAAATGGAAAAAGTACCGAAAGCGGGCTATTCTATTGAAGGTTTGAATATAAGCGGATTTCACCGTAAGTCTATACGGAGGAATTTATCTTTTGGTTTCAAATTAATCCAATCTTTATGGCGTGCACGAAAAATAGTTGTGAAATTTAAGCCAGATGTCGTCGTAGGAGTGGGGGGATACGCAAGTGGTCCCACACTTTACATGGCAAGTCGTCAAGGCATACCGACTTTAGTGCAAGAACAAAACAGTTATGCTGGTGTCACAAATAAATTATTGTCAAAAAAAGTCAATAAAATATGTGTGGCATATAAAGACATGGGGAGATATTTTCCCGCAGAGAAGTTGCAGTTAACAGGAAATCCTGTTCGTGAAGAAATTCGCAAAATGACTGCGACCCGAGAGGAAGGTATTAAGCATTTTGGTTTAGACCCAAAAAAACAAACTATCGTCGTAGTCGGTGGTAGTTTGGGGGCAAAGAGTATGAATATTGCGATGGCTGCCAATGCAGATTTTATTAGACAGAATGGTCAGGTACAAATCTTATGGCAGGCGGGTAAATTATATATTGATGAGTTTTCAAAGAGTGCAACGGCACAATGTGAAAATGTAAAAATCAGTCAGTTCATTGATAGGATGGATTTAGCTTATGCAGCTGCCGATGTAGTTATCGGACGAGCAGGTGCATTGACGATTAGTGAGTTGTGTTTGGTTGGAAAACCAGCGGTACTTATTCCTTCGCCTAATGTGGCAGAAGACCACCAGACGAAAAATGCCATGGCTTTGGTAAAAGAAAAGGCAGCTGTTTTGGTGGAGGATAAGGATGCGGATGCTTTGATTGTTAAAAAGGCTTTGGAGATTTTGTGGGAGAAAGATTGGGCGGATGATTTATCTAAGAATATACTTGGAATGGCTAAGCCTGATGCGGCGGAGGAGATTGCGGAGGCTGTGCTTGGCTTGGTTTGACTTTAATTTTTTTTGATAATGATTCTTATGATTTCTATGATTATTATGACTGTATGACTTTGACTGTTTTTTGTGAAATGCTATGTTCTTAATTACATTTTTTAACTCTTAAAAAACTATGCGATGAACGAAAATTACATGCACTCCGAATTAACAGGACAAATTATTCAAGCAGCACATAATGTTTATAATTACTTTGGAGGACGAGGTTTTTCTGAAACTGTTTATGAAGGAACTTTACTAATAGAATTATCATTAATGGGATTAGATGTAAAAAGTCAATGTCCGATTTCAGTTTTCTATAAAGGAGATAATGTAGGTGACTTTAGGGCAGATTTGATTGTTAATAATTTAGTTATTATCGAATTAAAAGCAGTTTTAGACATTCATCCTATGCATGAAGTTCAACTTGTAAACTACCTCCGTGCAACTGAAATAGAAGTGGGGTTACTAATCAATTTCGGTGCAATTGATAAAATTCAAAAGAAAAGAAAGGTATTTCTAAATTCTCGTAAAAAAGGAAGATTAGAACCAAAATTTGACCAATAAATAAGTGAAAGTGCTAACATAATAATCATAATAATCATTCTTAAAAAAAAACTAAGTCATAATAGTCTAAGTCATACCAGAGAATGATAACAAAATCATATTAAAATCTGTGTCAAAAATTAAGTCACGCAAGAATAACCACATATACTTCTTAGGCATCGGCGGCATCGGCATGTCAGCCCTAGCCCGCTACTACAACGCAGCAGGCTACACCGTTAGCGGCTACGACAAAACAGCAACCGTACTGACCAGAAAACTAGAAGCAGAAGGCATAAAAGTATATTACACAGAAGACATAAAACATATACCCGAACAACCAAAACTAATAATATACACTCCAGCAATACCCAAAGAACACAAAGAATTACAATGGCTGCGTAAAAACGGCTATGAATTGAAAAAACGAGCAGAAGTATTAGGCATCATCTCGCGTCAAAAAAGGACATTAGCCGTAGCAGGAACACACGGCAAAACGTCAACAACCAGTTTGTTGACACATATACTCAAAGTAGGCGGAATAGATTGTACCGCATTTTTGGGTGGAATAGCTGAAAATTATGGCAGCAATTTCGTCTCAGGAAAGAGTGATTTTGTAGTAGTAGAAGCCGATGAATATGACCGCAGTTTTTTACATTTGAGCCCAGAAATGGCAGCAATTACCAGTACAGATGCAGACCATTTAGATATTTATGGAGATGCAAAAAGTATGTTGAAAAATGGCTTTGGAGCATTCGTCAAAAAGATAAAACGAAGTGGATTTGTATTCTTGCAAAATGATGTACAAGCCATTTCAAGAAAGAAAAATACCTTTCGCTACGGAATAGAAAAAGGAGATTATAGAGCAGAGAATATTCGCGTAGAAAACGGCTGGTTTGTTTTTGATTTTAAAAGTAAAATTGAGACAATAAAAGATATAAAAATTGCTTTGCCCGGAAGACATAATATCGAAAATGCAACGGCAGCAATCGCAATAGCACAACAAATAAATGTCAAAGGAGAAGCGATAAAACGTGCCTTAGAAACATTCAAAGGCATCAGACGCCGCTTTGAATTTATGTATCGGACGGAAGATAAAGTGTATATCGATGATTATGCGCATCATCCGTCAGAACTAAAAGCAGCTATTGGAGCAGCAAAAGAGCTATTTCCTGATAAGAAAATAACGGGAATTTTTCAGCCCCATTTATTCAGTCGTACCAATGATTTTCAAGAGGGATTTGCGGCAGAACTAAGTAAATTGGATGAAATAATTTTGTTAGATATTTATCCTGCACGGGAACTTCCAATGCCTGGAGTGACTTCTAAGATAGTATTTGACAAGATAATGAATCCCAATAAAAAGCTTTTATCAAAAGAAGAATTGATGCAAGAGCTAGAGAAGAGAGAATTAGAGGTGTTAATGACTTTGGGGGCAGGAGATATTGATGTGTTTCGAGAACCGATTAAAAAAATATTTGGTTAATAATTAATAACCAATAACCAATAGAAAATTGAACAAAAAAGTAAGCAGTATACTACAAAAGACAGCTATTATCCTCGTTCTCGCAACGGCGGCAATATTGATAATTTCTGCTGTAGAAAAAAAAGAAGACGATAATGTAACGGACGTTTTTATCAATATTCAACCATTAGAGAATGGAAAAACATTGATAGATAGTGTAGATGTTTTGACGACGATAGAACGGAGTTTTGGCTTCAAGTTAGAGTCTCAAAAAACAGGAATAGTTAATATTGAACGGGTAGAACGTGTCATGGAAGACGAGCCATTTGTAAAAGATGCAGAGGTATTTATGGACACTAAAAATCGTGTACATATCAGCATTAAGCAACGCGAACCGATACTTCGAATTATTGACAAAGACAACAATAATTTCTACTTAGACACAGAAGGACAGAAAATGCCCTTGTCAAAGCATTATACAGCAAGAGTTTTGGTGGCAACGGGAGAAATTACGCCTCACGAACCCAACTATATGATTGCGCCCAAAGGGCACGTTTTGAAAGATTTATATTACTTGACTCAATATATAAGGGCAGATGATTTTTGGAATTCTATGATAGAACAAGTGTATGTAGAAAAAGGAGAGTTTATTCTCATTCCAAAGGTAGGAAAACAAAAAATACAGTTCGGTAAATTTGAGAAAGTCGAAAATAAGTTCCGACGGTTAAGAAAGTTTTACGAAGAGGCAATGAGTAGAGTGGGCTGGAGTAAATACCGTACGATTGATGTACGTTTTGACGGACAAGTAATCGGAAAGGATAGATAGAATTAAAAAATAATGTTCTCTGATTAGTCAGAGAACGAAAGATAAATGACAATTAAAATCAAAAAGCAAGACTTACACACATTTATTTTGCTTTAAATTTTGATTTTTGTTAATTTAGGTATTGTGTTTGTATTGTATGTAAAAGATTTATATTTGAACTGTGCTGACTATCAGTGTGTTTATAGATAAATCGAGAACATGAACAGTGCAAATTTAGTATACTTAAATGTATTCATACTAACAGAGGAAATTGAACGATGCATTAATTGACACATTGATAAAATGAAAATTAAACTAAAAATTTAAAGTTTCGCTACAAGCATATTTTTTATTTTTACTTCAATTTTCATTTTAAAAGTCGTTCTTAAAACACGAATCTTATGATGGAATTAAAAACAAACCCTATCGTTGTTGCTTTAGACATCGGAACCACCAAAGTTTGCGCCATTGCTGGACATAAAAATGAGCATGGCAAATTAGAAGTATTAGGAATTGGCAAAGTGAACAGTGAAGGAGTGACACGTGGCGTAGTTGCTAATATAGAAAAAACAGTCCGCGCTATTAGCGATGCGATTAAGGCTGCTGAGCGTTCTGCTGGGCAAGAGTTTAATATCGTACACGTTGGTATTGCTGGTCAACATATCAAATCTTTGCAGCACCGAGGTATGCTGACCCGCGAAGCAGGTCACGTCGAAATCGGACAAGCTGATATCGAGAAAATCATCAGAGATATGCACAAATTGGTGCTTCCTGCTGGCGATAAAATTATCCACGTTATTCCACAAGAATACACAATTGACCACGAGCAAGGTATCGTTGACCCAATTGGTATGTGCGGTAACCGTTTAGAAGCAAATTTCCACGTTATTACTGGTCAGATTACAGCATCTAACAACATTCACCGTTGTGTAGAGCGCGCAGACCTGGAAGTTGCTAATATGACTTTAGAGCCGATAGCAAGTGCTGCCGCAGTATTGAGTCGTGAGGAGAAAGAAGCAGGTGTTGCTTTGGTTGACATCGGAGGTGGTACAACAGATATTACTATATTCCAAGACGGTATTATTCGCCACACAGCGGTTATTCCATTTGGCGGTCATGTGATTACACAAGACATCAAGGAAGGCTGTACAGTGATGAAGGAGCAAGCAGAAAAATTGAAAGTAAAATTCGGTTCTGCTTTGGCTGATGAGGTTTACGACAACCGCATCATTACTATTCCTGGTTTGAAAGGACGTGACCCGAAGGAAATTAGCGAGAAGAACTTGTCTCGTATCATTCAAGCACGTGTAGAAGAAATCTTGGACTATGTTGTTTGGGAAATTCGTCGCAGTGGTTTTGAAGGTAAACTCATTGGTGGTATTGTTATGACTGGTGGAGGAGCTTTGTTGAAAGATATTGAGAAATTAACAGAATTTCACACAGGTATTTCTTGCCGTATTGGTATTCCAATAGAGCACTTAGCACATGGATATTCTGAACGTTTGAGCAGCCCGATTTACTCTACTGCAGTTGGATTATTGCTTAAAGGTATCTCGGATGTCGAAAGCGGAAAAGTGAAATACACGCAGAAATCTCAAGTTGAAGAATCTATCATTGAAGCGAAAGAAGAGGAAGAAATCGTTAATGAAGTGAAGGAAGAAGTGACTGAAGATAGAGGTTCTTGGTTTGACGGTATTTTCAAGAAAACCAAAGAGTGGTTTGAAGCTGAACCAGATTCTGAGTTTTAATAATTTAAACTTTAGCTAAAGTTAATATTTTTGATTATAATTTATTGAAAGTAAAATTTGTATAGTCTTGTTATTCAGGGAGTTGTTTCTTTCTGGAATGTGAGAATATATTAAGCGATGTTTTGTTTTCATCTGTATGGTTTTTAGCCAAAAAATATTGTTACCTTAGTGGAGTATTTCGAGAGAAAGAATTAAGTAAAAACGGTTCAATAAGTAAGATTCTAATACTTTAATTATTGGGATTGAATTTTGCAGGAGATAAAATGATAGTGTTTTATTGACTAATTATTAAGTCATTTTTACGAAGAAAAGAACAGCATGAGAAACTACACTAAGACAGCTAAAGTCTTGGTGTCGAGAAAGACGGTATCGAAAAGGACAAAGTCAGAATAGCTGTCAGGCGTCCACCGTAGAAACTACTATAGAAAATAAAGGGAGCGACAACACTATGCCCCTTAAAGGAATATGCAACATAAACGGCATGATTATGTATAACTACATATGTATTGTATTTTAATGTGTATTCACTTGACACACAAAATTTAGCAGTTATGATTTTTAAATTAATGGAAGAAGATAAAGGAGGCAACGACCTTCCTATTATCAAAGTTATAGGCGTCGGCGGAGGAGGGAGTAATGCCGTCACGCACATGTACAAGCAGGGTATCGTGGGAGTTGAGTTTGCGATTTGCAATACCGATAATCAAGCCATGAACCTTAGCCCTATTCCAACCAAAATAAAACTCGGTCCACACCTCACAGAAGGTCGTGGTGCAGGCTCAAAACCTTCTGTAGGTAAGATGGCTTGTGAAGAAAGTATCGAGGCAATCAAAGAATATTTATCTGACGATACTAAAATGTTGTTCGTCACTGCTGGTATGGGTGGTGGAACAGGTACTGGTGCTGCGCCTATTATTGCGCAAGTAGCACAGGAAATGGACATTTTGACTGTAGGTATCGTTACTTTACCTTTTACTTTTGAAGGACGTCGTCGTACTTCTCAAGGTTTTGAAGGTTTGGAAGAATTGAAGAAAAATGTCGATACACTAATCGTCATTTCTAATGATAAATTGCGTCAGATTTTTGGTTCTATGACCTTAAGTCAGGCGTTTATGCAAGCAGATAACGTTCTTTCTACAGCAGCCAAAGGTATTGCTGAGATTATCACTGTTCCAGGTTATGTAAATGTGGATTTTGAGGATGTTAACACTGTAATGCGCGACTCTGGTGTTGCTATTATGGGTACTGCTATCGCAGAAGGCGAAAGCCGTGCGAAAAAAGCTATTGACGAAGCATTGAACTCTCCTTTATTGGAAGACAACAATATTCGCGGTGCACAAAATATCTTGTTGAATATTACTTCTGGTTCAAAAGAGGTGACTATGGACGAAATCTTCGAAATCACCGAATGGGTACAAGAAGAAGCAGGCTATGGTACAAACTTGATTTGGGGTAACTGTTACGAGGAAGGATTGGGAGAGAAGTTGAGTGTAACGGTTATTGCGACAGGTTTTGAGCGTCAGAAAGATTCTCATGCTGCTAGCGAAGAAGAACGCAAAATACGTGTTTCTTTGGATGACGGAGATGACCGCGCACCGCGTCACACCTCTCAGCCACGAGATACATTTCAACCACGCAAAAGTAGCTTAGCTGACATCGGATTTGATGATGATGCTCCGCAACAACAAAGACCGCGTAAGACGATTGAGTTTGATGACATTCCGCGTCGTGTAGACAGAAATGCCAGCAACTACAGTTACAATGAGCCATATATGGCTGAACAAGACCGCACACGTCGTGAAGACGAAGAACGTCGTCGCGAAGATGAAGAGCGTCTGCGTCGCGAGCGTTTACGCAATATCAAACCAAAATTAAGCAATCCAGATGTAGTGTATGAATTAGAGCGTGAGCCAGCATACAAACGTCGTGGAGTTAGCTTAGACGATATACAACAATCAAACGAAGAGCCGATGTCTCGTTGGTCAGTAGGTGATGGAGAAAATCCAGAGCTACGCAAAAACGGCAACAGCTTTTTACACGATAATGTAGATTAGGTACCTAGGACTTTAGTTCCAAGGTAAAACCTATTAAAATATAATTTTCTCGCACCAGTGGCGAGAATTTTAGCCATCATAACTTGCTATTACGGTTCGAGCGTTCATTCGCTCGAACCTTTTTGAGTATTCACTCATATCATATATTCCTTCTGTTGGAAAGGCACAAAACGCGAATTTGCGGGTTTTGTGCCTTTTTTTGTTAATTTTCAAATAGCTTCTAAGTGCCACCTTTTTGTAGAAATAGATTAAAAGGGTAAATTAGGGAAGTCATTTTATCTCAAAAAAGGTAAAATTGTTTATTTAATAATCATTACCTTTTTTATTTGTAATTTTACTTTTCTAAAATTTTCTTTTTAGTATTTAGTAAAACTTAAAGACAAAATTGCCTGTTATTTTATTGCTGTAATTTACAGTGTATTAAACAGTTTCTTATACAACAAAAAACAGTCAAAAATGAAAAACATCCTCCTTATTCAAGGTCATCCAGACCCCGAAAGCTTCAATTTTGCGCTCTATGCTGCTTACAAAAAAGGCGTAGAAGCCAGTGGAAATACCAAAATAGAAGAAATCATCGTCCGAGATTTAGACTTCAATCCAAACCTTGAATATGGTTACCGTAAGCGAACTGAATTAGAACCAGACTTATTAGAAAGTATCGAAAAAATCAAACGAGCAGACCATATTGTACTTTTCTTTCCTGTGTGGTGGGGGAGTATGCCTGCAATCTTAAAAGGATTTTTTGACCGTACCTTTTTACCAACTATTGCTTTTAAAAAACGAGAAGGCTCCGTCTGGTGGGATAAATATTTTACTGGAAAATCAGCGCGTGTAGTCACGACAATGGACCAGCCAACTTGGTTTTATCGCTGGATAAATGGGCGACCGACTTATCATGCTCTGAAGAAATTAACTTTTGGATTTGTAGGAATAAGTAAGGTGAAGATGACTACAATAGGACCTCTACGACTGTCAACAGTAGAGTGGCGAGAAAAGCAGCTGGCGAAAATGGCGAAATTGGGAAGGAAAAATAAATAATAAAATTTCGAAAATCACCCAACCCTTTTACTAGTTGCGTCTGTCTTACCTAATAAATCACCCTAAAAACCTTTTTTTTTCATTTCACCAAAATCATAAATCAATGAAACTATCAAAAAAACTGCTTCAAGCGATGACTGTGAGTTTAGCAATAGGGGCAACGGTAACAACAACTTCTTGTACAGCCTTAAGTGGTGATGTTAATATATTACCAGTAGACCCAGACAACGAAAAATGTACTGAAAAATGCGGTACAAACTGTGAGCATGCAGAAGATGTTTTTACTGCAGGAGATTGCCCCGCTTGCGGTCTTGGTTAACATACCTCATTATAAAGTCTAATCTTAAACTTAGAAAAAATGAAACTATCAAAAAAACTGCTCCAAGCTATGACCGTTAGTCTAGCACTAGGAGCGACAGTCGCCACGACTAGTTCCTGTTCTTCTTTAAAAGAACAAGCTGAAATCACTCCTGAAAACGAAGTTCGTGTCATTAGTTGTGGTATAAATGGTGAGGAGGATAAGAGTCAAACTGTAGATTACTGCCCACTGTGTGGGAGAGGATAATTGAATATTAAATGAGCAAAATACTATCTTCCGTCGCTTGTAACTTAGACGCTAATTTATTAGCAGCCACTTTGCCCTTGTTTGCGGCAGAGGAGGTGGAAGGTATAGAGTGGTCATTTGATACATTGTATAAAACACCTAACATACCGCCGTGGTTTACTGAATTATTAACTGCATTCAGTAGTGAAAATCGTTTGGTAGGGCACGGCGTATTTTTCTCTCTCTTTTCGGGAAAATGGTCTAAAGAACAAGAAAATTGGCTGGTACAGCTTAAAAAAAAGTGTGAACACTTCAACTTTGACCACATCACAGAGCATTTTGGCTTTATGACTGGTGAAAATTTTCATCAGGGAGCGCCCATTAGTTTGCCTTTTACTTCGGAGACATTGGCGATTGGTCAAGACCGTCTGAAACGCATTTACAATGCTTGTGAGCGACCTGTCGGATTAGAAAACTTAGCTTTTGCTTACTCTTTAGACGAAGTGAAAAGACACGGGAATTTTTTAGAAAAATTGATAGAACCTGTCAATGGTTTTATTATTTTAGACTTACATAATTTGTATTGTCATCTACATAATTTTGATTGTAGATTTGAAGATATTATTCAATTATATCCATTAGACCGCGTCCGCGAAATACACATATCAGGCGGTAGTTGGGAAGACTCCACAGCTAAAACCAATAAACAAATACGCCGCGATACTCATAATGATGCCGTGCCACAGGAGGTTTTTGAGCTTTTGAAAGCTTGTATCCCTCTTTGTCCCAATCTCAAATTTGTAGTAATGGAACAACTCGGTACAGGCTTAAAAACTCCAGAAAGCAAGACTGCTTTTCAGCAAGATTTCTTGCATATGAAAAGTATTATCAAGCAAAACGGTACCAATTACTCATCTCAGACTCTAAACACCTTTCTCCCGTATAACTCATTTTCTTTATCTAGTCCGATAGAGAGTCTTTCTCTACATCAACAACAAATGCGGTTGTCTGATATTTTAGAAAATGCCACAGATTATAAAAATGCACAACAACGCTTAGCTTCTTCTGAACTGAAAAATACGGCATGGCAAGTAGAAGAGTGGGACGTGGGAATGTTAGAAACAGCAGTTGCCATTGCTCAGAAATGGAAAAATGGATTTGAGGAGAATAAAAAAAGCGTTGAGAATAGTTAAATTCTCAACGCTTTTTTATTCTCGTTCCCAGTGGAACTAATTGCTCTTATCTCTTATCTCCCAATTGGTAGCTAGCAGTTAAGCCCAACCAAACATAAGTATCATTATTATCAGGGTTTGCATTTTTGCTAACACCGTCTAACAAATCAGAGAAAACAGGACGGAAACTCAATTCTAATCCTAAAGAGAATTTCTCGCTTAGGTGTTGCTTAAGACCACCACCAATCATCAATCCAAAAGCAGAACCAAATTCTTCTTCACTACCTGCGTCTATACCTGTAACTTCAGGATTAGCTAAAGTAATACCTAAGCCACCATTTAAGTAGATAGCAGTATTGTCTTCTGTACGGTATCCATTTGTTCCGAATACATAGTAATCTGCGCTTAAAGAGATACCAATTAAAGAAGTAGACTCTAATTTGTATCCACGATTAACACGACTATCGTAGTTTGCATCGTCACCAGAAATACTACCGACTAGAAGAGTTAATTTACCTGTTAATTTGTCAGAAAAGTATTTACCGTAGTAAACACCAAAAGCAAAGTTGCTTATTCCTAGGTCAAATGATGGCTCGACTAAATCACCTTGGTAATTAGTGAGACCTAACATTAATCCAATTTCAGATTCTGGAGTCTTTAGTAATTCAGAGTTTAATGTTTTGTTATTTTGAGCGTTTAAACTGAAAGTAAGGCTAACTAAAAGAGAAAGTAAAAGTGTAAGTTTTTTAAACATTTGTATTAAGGTTAAATTGGCTCTTTATTATACTGGTTGATAAACTATTTTAGGACCTTTAATCGTGAACTGAACATATAGTAAATACCGTTTGTCAGTTTATATCCTAAAAATTTAAGCTAACCAAAAATATAAAGAACCGTGTAAATTTTAAAAGTAAGATTTGGGTTTTTGACGGAAAAAAATCAGTAAGTCACTTATCTTATTCAATGTTGGCATAAATTTATAAATAATAAAAAATAAGATTTTTCAGTTAATAAAACTGAGTATTTAGATATATTTAAAATTTTATTGGTTGTATTTTGCTGATATTGCGTTTAATATGTGGCTCGTTACTGAATCTGTAGAAGTATTGTTTTTTATGATTATGTTTTATCTTGTTGTAATATATCACTGGTGCGTGGCTTACGTTTTGTTTTTTGTAACTATATCTAAATTCTTTTAATTAAAACGTTCTTTGACAAATCCCCTCACGTTGCGGGACAAGCAGTGATTGTGAAAAAATAAGAGTTCAAATCTCAACCTAACTTTGAGCTTCTTATTTTTTCTCAATCACATTCCTCCGCTTGTCCCGTGCAACGGGGGGATTTGTCAAAGAACCAATTAAAATAGCTTCTAATGTGTCATTGCACATTTTTTGAGTTTTGGAATTTTGTGAAAAAAGTAAAGTAAAAAAAGGAAATAAAGAGAAACTCTATCTTGATTTCATTACATTTACTCTCGTAAAATCAAGACAGCAAACATGTTAGTAGAAAAATTTCACATTCTTACTCAAATTTTTATTTCCCTTTTAGGTGGTGTTTTACTACTGGCGATATGGTATAATATTCGCCAGCGATTTTCTAAGATTTTGGAAGATGATGATAATCAAAAAAGGGTAGATAAAGGTCTAGTTTTCTTGAGTTTGGCTATGTTTGTTTGGGTATTGTCGGGCATTTGGACTTATATTGGATTGAATGGTGAAATTGCCTCGCCGACCATGCGACAATTAGTGCGTAGTCTCTTTTCTATTCTTAATAATCTCTTCTTTTTACTAGCTCTTTTTTATTTTTACTATGCGCCTGCTTTCTTGTATAAAAACGAAAAAAATGTTCAGCGTCTTATTTACTTAATCGTTGGTATCTCTGCACTATCATTTCTCTTGTTTCAGAGGTTTGGAGAGTCCGCAAACGCGGCGGGTATTAGAATTAGTTTCTTACCAGATTTACTTCTGTCTGCATTTTTGTCTGGTTTATTAGCAGTTTCTTTTTATCAAACTTTTTTGCAGCGTGGATTTAAACTGATTGCGGGTATTTCTGTCTTGGTGATTGTTGCTATTTTTGCTTCGCAATTGCCCGAAGTTTTTGCTGGATTGGACAATACATTTGTCAATAATTTAGTACGCATTGTTTCTAAAACTTCCTTGATTGCTATCTTCTTAGTGTTGGCGACAAGTTGGGTTATTCAGTTGGCAAATACACCAAAAGCCAGTGAAATGCAACTCAAGTTCTTAGACTGGTCTATTGTCAAAATTACCATTCCTTCTAAAGAAATTATAGACCAAACAATAGACTTCGGCTCAAAAACAACCCAATACAAAAATCTACTAAAATTTGGTATCCGTCGTAAGTATGCAGAGGGGAGTAACCAATGTATTGAAGTCTTTGCTGGTGGCGAAATTAACCGACAAACCTACCTCTCGCGCATCATCGACAACATCAACGAAATCTTACAACAATCCGACCCTCAAAAGCTCGAACGTCGCGACATATTTACTTTCATTGGCAACGGAAAATACCGTTTGCGCATTCTCTCCGAGAACATCTATATCGAAGAAAATTTACTCGATGAGTTCATCAAAAGTGAGGAAAACAAAGCCTACCAGGGCATTTGTAACAAATTGTAAGTCAGTTTCATTTAATCACAAGTTGGTATAAGTTAGTATGTTTTGCTACACAGCAAGGCGGGCATCGCTATTGCCTGCATCTTGTGTGAAAGTTTTAAGGTTGATAGCTAAAGAGTCGTAAAGTACTGCTCTGAACTGTGCAACTATAAAGCTTTATAATTTTTCAACTTTACAACTTCTACAGATGAAACAGACAATGACTGTCCCACAACAATGGGGACATCCAAAGGGACTCTACTATCTATTTTTCGCCGAATTGTGGGAGCGATTTTCTTTCTATGGTATGCGCGCCTTACTGGTGCTTTATATGACCAAACAACTCCTTTTTACAGATAAAATGTCTTTTGGCGTTTATGCTGCTTACGGCTCATTGGTTTACATGACTCCGTTGTTTGGAGGGATGTTAGCGGATAAATTATTGGGCTACCGCAAGTCCGTCATCATTGGTGGCGTACTCATGGCTGTTGGTCATTTTATGCTAGCTATCGAGCACCCTGTTTTCTTTTATGGTGCATTGGGTATTATCATCGTTGGGAATGGTTTTTTTAAGCCTAATATCTCTTCATTTGTCGGTACTCTATACCCACAAAATGACCCAAGACGCGAGTCTGGATTTACGATTTTTTATATGGGTATCAATCTGGGAGGCTGGTTGGCGCCTTTATTTTGTGCCTGGTTGGCAAATGCTTATGGTTGGCATTATGGCTTTGGTTTGGCAGGAATAGGAATGCTTTTGGGACTTTGGTTTTTCAATCGAGGCACAGCATCAGATGTCTTTGGAGATAAGGGGTACGCACCTAATCCTGAGGTTTTAAAGATTAAGACATTTGGTTTAAATCAAGAAGTTTGGATTTGGGTGTTAGCGTTTTTATCCGCGCCTCTTTTTGCTTTGATTATCCGATTTAATGAGTATGAGCATTATCTAGTTTGGGCAATGACAATTTTGGTAGCAGTCATCTTAGGACGAATATTTATGTCGGTGACAACAGTAGAGAAAAAACGCTTATTAGTTATCATTTGGTTTACGCTTTTGATGTCGCTTTTTTGGGCAATATTTGAGCAAGCAGGTTCCTCTCTGACCCTTTTTGCTGACCGAAATGTCGATTTGAATTTCCTCAATGCAGCACAGACCAATAGTGTAAACTCTGGATTTATCGTCTTATTAGCGATTCCATTCTCTATGATGTGGACGTATTTGGCGAAAATAGGTAAGAATCCTTCTTCCCCAGCTAAAGCGGGATTTGGACTTCTTTTATTGGGCGTAGGATTTGCAACTTTTGGTTTCTCGGCGAGCCAAGCCGATGAATTTGCGCAAACGCCCATGTTTTATTTGATTTTAGGCTATTTCATCTATACTGTTGGAGAAATGTTTATCTCTCCAATTGGTCTTTCTAAAATGACAGAATTAGCTCCTGCTAAATATGCTGCATTTATCATGGGCGTGTTCTTTCTATCTTCTTTCTACGGGCATTTTTTTGCAGGTAAAATTGCCGAACTCACAGTGAAAACAGATGCTGCGAGTCCTCTAAGTGGTGGATTTATTGGTCGTACTGTCGAAATGATAACAGGAATGACAGAAAGCGGAGCCGCAAGTATGGGCGCGGAGTTTGAGCAGTTATTTTCTTATGTTTCAGTGTATGCTGGACTGGGTGTGGTTTGTATTTTAGTTGGTTTGTTTGCTATTATTGTATCGCCTTTTATTAGTAAGATGATGGGCGGTATTCGGTAAGTACGGAATGATAAGAAATTGGAGAATTTAGATAATATTTAATCCATCCAATTTCCTATCCTTTATGTCAGACTTTATTCTATTTCGAATTCAAAATTATAGACGATATTCGATTTTAGAATAGAGTCTTTTTTATTCCGAAGCAATATCCACTAACTTCCAAAGCATATCACTACGTTCGCTATCTCTATCTTCCGTAAATGAAAGCGCACTAAAAGCCACAGAAACTATGACGCCAGACTCTGGAATAAAAACAGAATAAGCCTCATAAGAAGACGTACTACCTGTGTGACCAAAAACAAAATTGTTATTTCTATTATAACGTTCTAATCCAAGTCCATAAAACTCTTCGCCAAAGCCTGGACCACCATATGACCCGCCGCCGCCTTGAGTTATTGCTCCTTCTACCATAGCTGTAAAAGCGTCTGATGATATAAGTGAACCATTCATCAGTCCTGCAAAAAATGCATTTAAATCCTGCATATTCGTTGCTATTCCGCCGTCACCTGTAGCAGCATCGGCTACGGCATGCTCCATGATATCGGAATATTTGCCTCCTCTTATTGACAAATAAGGTCGCGCGCAGTCTGCTGGAATTGGATTTTGTTCCGTTCCCATAACTAGATTTTTCAAACCAAGAGGTGTCGCAATGTATTGATTAACGGCGTCCCAAAGGTCCATATCTCTTGCTTTTTCAATGATTAAACCCAGTAAAACATAATTGGTGTTAGAATATTCATAGCGTGCGCCTGGTGCATTAGTTGCATTTTCACCATAAGCATATTTTAGTTTTTCTTCCTGTGTTTCTAACAAGTTGGGGATGTTGACGCTGTTAATGAATTGCCGAGCATTCAAATAGTCAGGAATACCAGAAGTATGATTTAGTAATTGACGTAGAGTGACTTGGTCAGCATTAGCCAACTCGCCAATCAAAGAAACATCCAGCCAATCTGAAAGCTTGTCTTCAATGGAAAGCAAACCTTCGTCCTGTAATTGAAGAATTAATGCGGCTGTAATTACTTTTGAAACACTTCCTATCATCGTTTTTGTGCAGCTTGCAAAAGGAATATTAGAAGCAATGTCAGCCTGTCCAAGAGCATGTGTCCAAGTAGCACCGTCAGCAGAAGTGATGGCGACTTGCATGCCAGGCGTCTGTCCAAAAAATGCTTCAACTTCGCTTAAAAATGCTGCATGTTTTGGATGTTCGGTACTGTTGTTTTCAAATGAAAGTTCACAGTCGTAAGTTGTTGAAGGTATTATTGGGTCTTTTTGACAAGAAGAAAGACAAAGTAATAGGACGAAAAAGGAGATATATTTTGACATAATTTTTAATTTAAGGGTAAAGGTTTACTTTGAAAAAGGATAGAATTTATAACCAAGTCCAACGAATTGGTGCAGTCCATTATAAAACCTAAAAGGGATTTCTGCGGACTCCATGAAAGTTAAAAATACCTCTGGACTTTGCTCTGTTTTGTTGATTTTGAAAGCCAATTCGATAGAGAGAGAAGGCATTAAGGTTGGATTTCCAAATTCCTTCACGGGCTTATATTCGCCATTCTCAAATTGATAAACAGATTTTGGGGAAAAGGTATGCGCGTATCCCAAGCCAAATTTTGGAGCAATACTCAAACGCTTAAAATGATAACGATAAGCGATTTCAGCGTTCAAGAAAACTCCATTTTGCCAGTCTTTGTGTTGGTAAAAACCAAGGTTTCCTGCCAAATGCCAATCGTGATTTCCTTTTTCTTTCAGTATGTGTTCTGTTCCTATCATTAATGAGGGATTGAAAGCATAGTCCGTAAACCAGAAATTAGGAAAAGAAATACTTTCATCCAAAATAGAGATTTTTAAAGGCATAGTTTGTGAAAATCCCTTTTGAGTGATGGAAAAAAATAGGAGTAAAACTAAGATGTTAAACAGTCGGTTGTTTTTCATTATTATTGAATTGGTGAACGATTATTGTTTTGTTGTGTTCGCCAATTTGATGTTGTGGAATGAAAAATACCCCTACTCTTGATTTTAAATAATTTTGAATGAACTAGAAATGCAGAAGCTAGTTTGAATGGTTTTTTAGGCTGGGAGCCCTTGTTTTATTAGGAAATGAATTTCTAAAATATTTATTAAAAAAATAATTTTGGTGCTGTAATAATAATGCTGTAGATTTGAAAATTGCCAAAAAGTAAGAATAAAACTTATGAATAAAAATCAAAGTATCAGAAAGGAAATAATTGCTCTTTTTCAACAATTACCTATAGACGAACAATCCGTTCTTTTGGAAGAATTGCACAAAGAAGAGTCAATAGAAAAAGGTGTGAAACCCAAAAATCTTAAAAACCTATTAAACGAACGCGGTATTTCAAAAGGCATGTATGGCAATGTCGAAGGATTTCTCAATAACGAAGAAAACGCTGGAGAAAGAGGGGAGAGCGCATTCAAAAATAAATCTATGTCAGAGGCGATTAAGGCAATGCGCGCAAAACGGAATAAGAAATAGGTTTTAGGTATACTCACCAGATGACTCAAAGTCGAATGTCGTCAACCTAGGAAGTATTTTGTTATAAAGTTGGAATTTTGAATTAGGATACTCATCATCGAAAAAAAAGAAAATTTTGAGTTTTTATCTGTCCGCTTGCGGTCGTCTTTTCCTTTTTGCGTAAGCAAAATTGAAATACGAAAGATGAAAACTCAAAATTATGCGTTTTCGACAATTTTTTGTTTCTTTTTTTTCAAAAGGGTACACAGTTCTTTTTCTTAAAACAGAGAATAGCTGATAATAACAGACAGTTTTTCATTATCAAGATGCCAAGGTATATCTAAATCAGTTAACCGTTTCTTTTGGTATCTCGCCTCCATTATCAACCTTTTAAATCTAAAACCCAAACCAT
>CALDUB010000348.1 GCA_937923465.1 uncultured Saprospiraceae bacterium | reverse complement strand
TTTACATTCTTGGGAAAGAAATTTTGTTTCTCATTTGGGCTTTAAAAACCGCGTATAGCCGAGCTACATAAGGATTTTTAAAGTGCAAATGAGGGGCAAAAGGTCTTGTCAAGAATGTAGATTTATTTTTGACGCGTTCCTAAGCTCGTTTTTCCAATGGAATTTTGAGATTATTGGATGATTTAACGGATATCCAATGTTAGTGGTCGTGTCCCTCATGCGAACCGTGGTCATGCCCCTCGTGCGGGTCAGTTGCAGGAGCAGCCTTATCTGCATTGGCTACATAATCCATTTTACAAACAGGGCAAGTTCCCATTTCTGCACTACCGCTTCCGTCGCAGTGCATTGGACATACGTAAGCAGAAGTGTATTCTGGACCGTCTAATGTACCTTCCGCAGCAGGACTTCCACCACAACTCATTAAAAATAGAGCACAAGCACAAAGTAAACTGAGGCTAAATTTCATTAAATTATTTGTCATTTTATGATGTTTTATTGTGAATAATCTAAATACAAATCTACTCTAAAATATTGATTCTAAAACCAGAAAACTAGATAATTTCAACAAAAAAAATCCCGTTTCGCGTAAAGCGAAACGAGATTTTTGTCAAAAATTGAAATGGCAATTAAACCACATTCAACTAGTGAGCTGCATCTTTTACTGCATCAGCCGCTTTTCCAGCTGCTGCTTTAGTTGCATCAACAGCATTACCTGCTGCGTCTTTAGTTGCATTAGCTGCATCGCCAGCCATTTCACCTGCTTTAGCTGCTGCGCCTTTAGTTGCGTCAATAGCATTACCTGCTGCATCCTTAGTTGCATTAGCTGCATCACCTGCCATTTCGCCCGCTTTAGCTGCTACATCACCTGCTGCATTTGCTAAAGAGTCACCAGCTGCTGCTGCTGCATTTACTGCATCACCAGCCATGTCGCCAGCTGCATTAGCTGCATCACCTGCTGCGTTAGCTGCACTGTTAGCCGCATCACCTGCTGCATTAGCTGCGTTACTAGCTTGCTCACAACTTGCGAAAGTTAAAGCACAAACGCACAAAAGAGCGAAACTTAATTTGATTAACTTTGTCATGTCATTAGTTTTTGATGATTTTCCGTTTGTTCGGCTCATCGTTTTGAAAAAAAGTATATAAATGAATCCAATGTCTTGTCAGATTTTATCATCCTTCGATTGGCTTATTTTAATAAGTAGTTCTTGGGGACTTTTTATATTGATTTGGTTGATACAAATCCTTCACTATCCCAGTTTTCGTTATATTGATACCGCTCAGTTCGAAGACTTTCACCAGCACCACACAAATATGATAACACTAATCGTATTACCTTTAATGTTGTGTGAGTTAGTAAATGTTCTGTGGGTAACTTATAAAACAGGTTTTTCTTCAATATTTTTATTGTTGTCAGCTATAGTACTTTTAATTTGGCTGACAACTTTTCTGGTAAGTGTTCCCCTGCACGATAAAATGTCCCAATTTAAAAATATAGAAGCAATTGAAAGATTAATTACTACTAATTGGGTTCGCACAATATTGTGGACGGCAAAGGTAGTAATAGTCACGTTTTTATTCTACAAAAGTGTTAAAATATGTTAATTTTTTATGTCTTTTTTACAAAATCTTAATTTTTTAAGCATAAAATGCATTTTTATATCAGAAGATTATAAAGAGAAGAGAAGGTATTATCTCAAAATTTCATCTCGCCCTTATCCCAAGCCATTTTCAAAATTAAACCAAAAGGTATCCACCATAGCAGGTCATTCGTCATAATAGTCAAACCAAAAGTAAGAGGAAATGCGCCTTGGATTAAGTAATAAGCAAAGCCAATAGGACCGAATACTTTTCCTAAAAAGCCTACTAATGTAATGGGCCAATGACGCAAAGGGTCTCGAGCTGCCACCCAATAACCAACGCCATAAACGCCAACAATCATTCCTACGCACTGCCATATCATTGGGTAGCGAGGAATTTCCATGTCTGTTAGATTGAAAAATAAATCAGGGAAGAAAATGACCGATATTCCCCAGATGATATTATAAATTCCAGCGAATTTGAGAATGAGAGACATCCAACGCGGGTGCATAGTAGTATTAGTATTATTCATAGGGGAGAAACAGCAAAAGTAGTATTTGGTTGCTGCTCTAAGAAGATGTTAGATATTAGACGCCAGATTTTAGATGTTTATCAGAATATTTTTAATCATTAAGAT
The DNA here is from genome assembly GCA_937923465.1 of uncultured Saprospiraceae bacterium. Lineage (GTDB taxonomy): Bacteria > Bacteroidota > Bacteroidia > Chitinophagales > Saprospiraceae > JAHDCG01. Next base: position 6,700 of record CALDUB010000348.1, on the reverse strand, counting down.
TTGATTATCAGTAGGTTGAATTAGTTTTTGCATTCCTTATCTAATGTTTAAGCTACAACACCACCCGATGCACAGTCCATTCCATATAATGCTGCGTTTCATCAGTGCTTAGCATATTTGCATGTAAAATGTAAGCTATCCAATAATCAATTGTTCCGTCAAGTTGAGTATCGGGAATAATAATTGGATGCTTTTGGACGACTTCTTGGTCTAGTAAAATTGGCGAATTGTCTGCGCGATTTTTGATAGAGAAGACTGACCCAAATGATTTTATGATAAAAGGAAAAGGGAATACTGTTTCGCGACGTCCTTTTCTGACTAACATATTTTCAATTTCAGAGGAACTGCGATTTCCTTCTTTCTGTGGGAATAATTTGAAAATAAATACATCTTGTATATCTAATTCTCCACTCTGACTAGCAATACTTTTGCCCATTATATCTGATAAATAGACTTGCCCAAGCGTATCTTCTGCACTCCCGACGGGCATAAGATAGAAGTGGTCGTCTTCAAATTCTTCTAATTGGAATCTGCGATTCTTAATGCGGTCAGTACGTACGTCGTGCAGCGGTAATTGAATTGTCGTATCAGATGCACTTAATTTTAAGTCAACAGGCGCACCTGTTTTTGTATCTGCTGGATACCAACCCGTAGAGGGTTCTATCTGGAAATTAAGTTTTGCTCCCGCTATTATTGGCGTTATTTCTTCTTTAAAAATCACCTGCGATAAGAGCCAAATAAAACCACCCAGTACTGCGGCAGAGCCACCAAATTTGATTACACCTACGGATAGACTATTATCCGCTTCCATTCCTCCCAAAAACTTATACAGAACACTCGCAAATGCAAGTGAAAACAAGATGGCACTAAGTTGATTATCTCCCGCAGTACGGAAGAAGATGCCGAGACTTACCCCAGTAATAATAAGGATAATCAGGACAATGTTTTCTAATTTGGCTTGAGACATTTGTAGTTATATTGGTAGTATAAAATCTCCCGTTAAAGTTGGGATGATATATTTTCGAGGTAGTTTACTCAAACAGTAGTTTCTTTTCTAGCGGAAAATTAGGGAATTATTTCTTTTCAACACAGATATATTGAATTTTTTAAAAGAATCTATCCTTGAATCAAAGAAAATTAGGCTGTGAAATTTTACCTTGGCAGCATGAATTATTATTTAGGAGTAGATATTGGAACGTCAAGCGTTAAAGTCTTAGCAATAACAGCCGAGGGGAAAACACTTGCAAGATTTGCTGAAAATTTATCCATTTTAACGCCACAAGAAGGATTTCAAGAGCAAAATCCTGAAGTAATTTTGAATGCAGTTGTTATCGTTTTAAAGAAGGTGATGACTGAAATAAAAGAGCAACCTCGGGGTATTAGCTTTAGCTCTGCCATGCATGGTTTGATATGTGTGGATGCAGAGGCGCAATTATTGACAAATTGCTGGCTGTGGTCGGACGCAAGGAGCGTGGAGGTCGCAGAGAGTTTGCGTAAAAATGGATTAGGGGATATTATCTTTGCGGCTACAGGCACACCTATTCATCCGATGTCCCCACTTTGCAAGATACGCTGGTTGCAAGAAAATCAACCAGATATCCATGCTGATACAGCTTGCTTTTTTGATATTAAATCCTATTTGACTTGGCGATTATTTGGAGAGAAAGTAATTGATTTCTCTATGGCTTCGGCTACAGGATTATTTTCAGGACAGGAAATGAATTGGGACAAGCAAGCCCTTGATTTTTGTAGTATTTCAGAAAAGCAATTTCCCAAACTGGTTTCCACTTTTTATAAATTACCAGCCTTAAAAGAAGAATTTGCTAAAAAAACAGGCATTTCGGAACAAGTTCCATTCATCGTTTCAGCGAGCGATGGTTGTCTGGCTAATTTGGGTGCAGGAGCTCTATATAAAGGTGTCGCCGCGCTTACAATAGGAACAAGTGCTGCTATCCGAACATCAAACGACTCTTTTTCGACGGCGAAAAAAGGAAATTTATTCACTTACGTTTTAGAAGAAAATAATTATCTCATTGGTGGCGCGAGTAATAATGGCGGTAATGTCATGGAGTGGTTTACGAAAGAAGTAGCTCAGAAGAAATCTATCGGAAATCTCTTTGATAAAACCGCTAAAATATCCGCAGGCGCAGAAGGTTTGACTTTTCTACCTTACGTTTTTGGCGAACGTGCGCCGCTTTGGGACGCTAATGCACGAGGCATGTATTGTGGGGTTTCAGCAAGTCACGGACAGATACATTTCGCAAAAGCGACAATAGAAGGAATTTTGTTTAATTTGCGACTCATTCTAGAAGAGATAGAAAAAACTACGGGACAAGAGATAGAAAAAATCATAGCTGGAGGTGGCTTTTTTCGCTCCAAAGTGGGGACACAATTAACTGCTGATATTTTAGGAAAAACAGTCGAAATCAGGGAAAGTCATGATAATTCTGCCTACGGCGCAGTTTTGCAAACGATGAAAGGACTGGGACACATTAAAGATTATAAAGAAAAAAGTGATTGGTGGAAAAAAGGAAAAACATTTACCCCAAACCTATCTCAAAATCAGATTTACAACTCACTTTTTACCAATTATCAAAACATCCAAACAAGAAATTACTAAACCTTACAACTTTTCAGATGCCACTAATCATTATTCTTATTGGAATTATTGCCTTGTTACTTTTAATCATTCGGTTCAAGTTAAACGCCTTTATTACATTAATAATAGTAGCGATAGGAGTAGGTTTAGCTGTAGGAATGCCTTTTGATTCAGTAATGTCTTCCGTCAAGAAAGGGGTAGGAGGGACGTTGGGATATTTGGCTTTGGTCATTGGTTTTGGTGCAATGTTGGGTGGTTTAATTGCAGAAAGTGGGGCAGCACATCAGATAACTGATAAGCTAATCGGACTTTTTGGAGAAAAATATATCCAATGGGCATTAATGCTTACGGGATTTATTGTCGGTATTCCTATCTTTTATACCGTCGGTTTTGTGATGCTAGTACCGTTGGTTTTTGCAGTTGGAAAAACGACACGTTTACCTCTTTTATACCTTGCCATTCCTTTGGTTGCGGCACTTTCTGTTACACATGGCTTTTTGCCACCGCACCCTGCGCCAACGACTTTAGCGGTAGATTTTTATCATGCGGATATTAACAAAACCTTGCTTTATGGGTTGATTTTAGCCATTCCGACGGTAATTATTGCAGGACCGATATTCGCCAGAACACTGAAGAATATAAAGACAGATGTTCCTGAAAATTTATTTCAACAAAAAGAAGTACCCCTCTCTGAGCGACCAAGTTTTGGCATCAGTATTTTAACAGCACTTTCACCTGTTATTCTAATGGCAGCAGCAGGGATAGTAAAATTAACAATGGCTCCGGATAGCTATACTTACAAATTTTTTAGCTTCGTCGGGGAGCCAGTTATGGCTTTGTTACTTTCTTTACTTTTCGGAATTTTAGCCTTAGGCGTTTTTCGCGGTCAAAAGATGAGCGATGTTTCAATTACACTGACGACTGCGGTAAAAGGTGTGGCGATGATTATGTTGATTATTGGTGGCGGCGGCGCATTTAAGCAGGTATTAATAGACAGCGGAACGGGAGAATACTTGAGAGAAATGATGTCAGGAACAGATATTTCACCAATTATCTTGGCTTGGAGTATTGCTGCCGTTTTACGTATTTCATTAGGCTCTGCAACAGTGGCAGCGATGACTGCTGCGGGGATTGTAGCGCCAATAGTGGCAGGTGCGGATGTAAGCCCCGAACTTCTAGTTTTAGCGACGGGGGCGGGTAGTTTGACTTTTTCACAGGTAAATGATACAGGATTTTGGTTGTTTAAAGAGTATTTTAACTTGTCTATCGCCGATACATTTAGGTCTTGGACCGCCATGGAAACTTTGGTTTCATTTCTTGGACTTAGTGGTTGTTTGCTTTTATCTTATGTCGTGTAGACCTTGCTACTTTATCTAACAATTTTTGGCGCGTCTAAAATCTAACGTCTAATATCTTTTGTCTCAAATATGCTATATACAAGTCCTGACCTACTCACTGCAGAGATAATAACGGTCGTCACAGGCTTTATTTTTAATTATGAATTTGCAGAAGGTCGCCGCAGGAGTTGGTGGTGGTACTTTGCATGTAGTGTTGCCATGGTATATTTAATGTGGCACAAAGAGTCGTGGGTGACGGTTATCAATCAGTCCGCTATGGCTGTTTTGTCTATTAAAAATTATATGCTTTTTAATAAACAGGAAAGCCCGTGGCATCAGCGGTTTGACTATGCTTCTATTGGGGTTTATCTACTGTCATTATTTGCTTTGCAGACTTGGGATGGCTCCTCTATTAGTGAAGTGGTATTGTGGAGTTTGATAGTTGGTAGGACGATTTTGTGGGGTAAAAAAGAGATAAAAGGCTGGTATTGGCTGATATTGCAGCAATTAGTGAGTATCGTTTTTGGTTTGTATCGGGGTATTTACTTGTATATTTTTACAAGCATATTGAAGCTTTTTCAAGGCATTTATGGTTTGTGGAAATGGAAGAAAAAAGAAGCTGTAGCAGCTAGTGAATGAACCATTTTATAAAACATCTTTCTTAACGAATTATACCTTTTCTTCAGAATACTTTTTCGTTTTATTCTTTCTCAATAGCAAAAACGGTACAGTCATAAAAGTAACTTCTGCCGTTACTAAAAAAGCGATATCAAAATTTTCCGCATTGTTAGCATAAATCCAGGCGGATACTACTGCGCCAATACCAATCGCGGCTTCCAAAGATATATAAACAGTTCCCATCACTTTACCTCTTTCTTTGTCCGAACCTAGGTCAATCGCCCAAGCGAATACCGCAGGACCTCCAACTCCAAGCGCAAATCCTGCACAACCAATCCATAAAAATAGCATATTGGGTGTGTCTGCAAATCCTAAAAAAGCTAAGGAAATAGCTGCCACAATTCCAGATACTAATATGACAGGAATACGTCCAAATTTATCGGAAACCTTACCTGCTATAACTCGCGAAAGCATAGAGCTTGCTGTAAATGCAGCAAAAGCAAAACCTTTATTTGCGATACCCAAAAAATCGCATTGGTCGGGTACTATTGTGAGGATAGTGCCATAAGGTAAATACATGAAAAAGACTACAAGTGCGGGAGGAATAGCCGCTTTATGAATAAGTTCATGTCGATTTAAACGAAGCATAGAAGCTTTAAATGGCTTTTTGTCCTTTAAAGTTTCTTTCATTCCTAAAATCATCACAATGGAAACTACCGCCAAAAGAGAAGAAATGTAAAACATAATATCTACTGAATAATGAAAGGCTAAGAAACTACCCAAAACTGGACCGCCTGAAAGACCTATACTTCCACTCAACCCTGCAAAACCAAGCGCCTCGCCACGTCTGCTTTCAGGAACAATATCCGCCACATAAGCGGTGCCCGCGGTAGGTTTAAATCCCGTAGAAAAGCCATGTACCAAACGCAAAAATAAAAAACCAAAAACCGAACTCACGAAAGGATAACACAAACTACAAACCACACAAACCAAAGAACCGACTATCATAATAGGTACGCGTCCCACTAAATCGGTTAATTTTCCACTCAGCGGACGTGATAATCCTGCCGTCAAAGTAAACAATCCAAGAATTAAACCCTTATAATCTTCCCCACCCAAGGAAGTCAAATATGCTGGCAGTTCGGGTAATATCATCCCGAAGCTCGCTGAAAAAAGTGTATTGGAAGCCAGTAATAGAAAAAATTGAGCAGTATATAAACGCTCGGGTGTTTTTATCATGCCGCAAAAGTAGGAGGGAATTGGGAATTACATTGTACGAAAAGGAAGAATTATTTATTTAATTTTTTTTAATAAAATTCAAAATTATGCTCAATAAATTCATCAGTAATTTTAGGAATAAAAACTTTAAACGTTGGTTTTGGCAGTCTGTTATTGGGCTCTTAGTATTACAAAGTGGTTTGTGTATGGTTATTGAAAGTGCATTTCTTAAGCATGGAGATAATGTTGAGACTTGGCAGTGGATGCTAGCGGGAACAATCTCATTATCAGTATTTTATGCAGGAGTTTCTTTGACTGTTGATGGCATTAGATACCGCATTAAATGGCAAGAAGAGAAAAGCTAAATGACCATTCATCAAATGACTTCAAAGCCATTTGATGAATAGTAAACAAAAGAACTTATTTGAAAATTTGTGGTGTACCAATAAATACATTTACCTCAGGTGGAATTTTGATATTCAAACGCACCAAAAGAGGCTCTTGCATAGGTACTTCTGCTTTTCGATATAGATTATAAGTCGTTTTTATAGCAGACATGACAGAGGACATCGCTCGACTATCTTCATTATTTTCTAAAATTTCTTTTATCTTTTCATCAGTAAAATCATCATGTTTCCCCAGCATTTCTACCTCCAAGGACGGACTCAGGGCTATACTCAAGCCAAAACTTGTCACTTCCAAACCTGCTTCTTGTAACTGAGGAAAAATTTTCAACCAGTCCTCAATGATTTCATAGGTTTTCTCTTTGGTCATACCACTAATATTACCTGCCTGCTCTTTTAAAACTTCGCCTGCTTGTTGAAGCCCCTCGAATAATTTATTTATCATATTTATTATTTTTCACAAAAATTGGAAAAAAATGTGACTTTTGCATTTATTTTTCGACAAAAGTGAGTAGAATTTCTAT
>CALDUB010000347.1 GCA_937923465.1 uncultured Saprospiraceae bacterium | reverse complement strand
CTTTTTCTTAAAACAGAGAATAGCTGATAATAACAGACAGTTTTTCATTATCAAGATGCCAAGGTATATCTAAATCAGTTAACCGTTTCTTTTGGTATCTCGCCTCCATTATCAACCTTTTAAATCTAAAACCCAAACCATAAGAAGTATCAACTCTTGTACGAATATCTACGCCGAAGCTGTTTCCGAAATTAAATACAGTGCCTTTACTAAAGTCACCACTAATAGAAGCATTGACGAAAAAGCGAGAATTTTCGCTCAATAAAATATAATATCTCAAACCCAAAGGCATTTCTAGCGACTTGTAGTCTATTTCAAAGTAAGCAATCCCTGAAATACCAAGGTCAGAAACATCTCTTCTAGACTTAAAATAGTGATAATTAGGCTCTATTAGTATTGACCATTTGTTTTTGTTGTACGGTAGAAAAAACTCTGCTTCTACTCCAAATCGATAAGTAGATTTATTTCCAAAATCAATTGTTTCTATATCACGAATAGAACCGTTGCTATAAAATACCATAGAGCCATAGCTCAAACCTGGTCTGATATTTAAATTAAAAAGGTCTCTTTTATTCTTATCATCAAAACTTATAAATTCTGTATTCTGACATTCATTATATTTTTTGAAAAAGTCCATGAGAGATTCTTTTTCATAGTCTATTTTTTGAACTTGCCTTATGGTAACATTTGGGCAAACGGGGTTTCCTGATATTAAGTTATCCAATATTTGCTTCCGAAATCCGTAATTTTTGACAATTTTGTTAACAGGTATGACATAAGCTTTATAGACTAATTGCTCAATTTCAGAAGTTCCGTATCTGTAAAGAAATCTCTTGATTTCACTGTCCTCATACAAGTATAAAGTTGCCTTTCCTTCTACGAGTACTCTGAAAAACTGGCTCTCTTTAATATATTCGGGATTAGGATTATTACTGTAATTATCAACGGCATCACTTGACCTGTCAATCAGAACGGTGCCTCTGACATACTTGAATTCTTTCTCAACACTAAACTCTTTAACATCAACAATCGTCGCCAATTTGGTTTTGGCATCTTCCGTTAATTTGTATTTAAAATTGAAAGGGTTATCTTTCCAATCTTTATTTTGAATGAAACAATCCACTCTTTTGTTGAGGGTGTCAATGTAGTATCCTTTTTCAAAGGAACCTTGCGAGAAAAGCAGAGTGTTGCAGGCTACGAATAAGCAGAGTAGTAGAAATTCTTTCATGAAGTTTATTAGGTTTTGAAGTTTTATTTTCAATTATTTAAAGATATTACCGACGCCAAAAGTACTATTAATGTTCGTTTTTGTTAAACACTTACTGATATTCTTTACTTTATGAAAATAGGGTGCTGATTCAGAAGTAAATACAACCTAATCATACATCTAACGTTATACCCAAAAATGCAAATATGAAAATCTTACTAACTGGCGCCACAGGATACATCGGCAAACGATTACTCCCTGTTCTCATCGAAGCTGGTCACGACGTCATTATGTGTACGCGCGACCAGAAAAGAGCAGACTACACCGAATATAAAGAGTCTTGGCAAGACAAGGTGGAAGTGTGGGAAGTGGATTTTCTAGATGAGCCAGACTTGCAAAATGCCCCGACAGACTTTGATGTTGCTTATTATTTAGTACATTCTATGAAATCTTCTGTGGGAGGATTTGCAGAAAATGAAGCTATCTCTGCGCGTAACTTTAAGACTTACATCGACCAGTCTAATGCTAAGCAAATCATCTATCTGACAGGTATTGTCAATGAAACAGAGAATCTATCATCGCATCTACTATCTCGCCTCAATGTAGAGAATATCTTGTCAGAAAGTAAAGCACATTTGACCGCATTAAGAGCAGGTATCATTGTTGGGTCTGGCAGTGCTTCTTTTGAGATTATTCGTGATTTGGTAGAAAAATTGCCCGTGATGATTGCGCCCAAGTGGTTGAATACCAAGTGCCAACCTATCGGAGTTCGCAATGTCATACAGTACTTGACTGGTGTTTTGCTCAATGAAGTTACTTATGATAATAGCTTTGACATTGGTTGCGGTGAGGTGTTGACTTATCGTGAAATGCTGCAAGGTTATGCTGATGTCCGTAACTTGGATAGATACTTTTTTACTGTCCCGATTATGACGCCTCGTTTGTCTTCTTATTGGTTGTATTTTGTGACTTCGACCTCTTATCCGCTGGCAGTTAATCTCGTGGATAGCATGAAAGTCAATGTGATAGGACGCGAAAATCAGTTAGAGAAACTACTGAATATTGAACCGATATCGTATAAAGAAGCCGTGAATATGGCATTTAGCCGTATTGAGCAGAATATGGTCGTTTCGAGTTGGAAAGATAGTTTTGTCAGTAGTTTGAATAAGCGCACCTTGGAAGAAAACATAGCTATTCCCGAGTTTGGTTGTTTTAAAGATTATAAAGAGCGCGTCATTCCTGTAGGAAAAGAGGAAATGGTTTTGCATAATTTTTGGACTATCGGCGGCAAGAAAGGCTGGTATTATGGTACTATCCTATGGAGAATTCGAGGTTATATGGACAAACTAGTAGGAGGAGTAGGTTTACGCAGAGGTCGGACACATAAAAATGCTATTTACGCGGGAGATGCCCTAGATTTTTGGCGTGTATTAGTTGCAGATTATGAAAAGAAAAGGTTGTTTTTATATGCAGAAATGAAGCTGCCAGGAGACGCTTGGTTAGAATTTAAAATCATCAAAAAAGATGGACAATGCATCTTACAACAAACGGCGACTTTTCGTCCTGACGGTATCTCTGGTCGGTTGTATTGGTATTCTGTTTTGCCATTTCATTACTTTATTTTTAATGGTATGATTGATAATATTATACAATCGCAACCTAAGAAAGGAGACTTAGAAGCATTTTTGACAACCGCGAATCGGCTAGGTATGCCTAACCGCTAAAGCTTTTGTTAATATTCTAAAAAATAGTATTGATTTATGAATTTTTATTATTTTTACACTTCTTAAAATTAATTTTAAAGACGAAAATTATTACTTAAAACTCGAAGTGTATTTGAAATATACACTTGTTACACAATACTTATAAATCACTAAATATGAAATTCCAAAACATCTATTTCATAGCTATCGCTGTGCTACTATTCTTTACTTCCATTAATTTATCAGCTCAAGATGACCGACAAGATTTTTCTCTCGCCAAGGTGGGAGAAAAAGTATTTGGGGTTTATATATTCGTTAGTGCAGAACCTTATCACCCGTACGACTATGTGGCGACTGTGGACGCAAAAGTAAGTTGGACTGGAAAAACTAAGGATGATTTTGAAGATATAATAGAGAAGGCGAAGAAAAAGTATAGTAACTTCAACGGAATGATTTTTCACAGCGGTTCATTAGACAAAGCTGATTTGATTCGATTTCAAGATTTAGAGGTTTCTCGAGGAGGCTTAAAAGTGGGACAAAAGGTATCTTTTATCAATATGAAAAGAGTGTATTATGGCAGTGTTGTTGAGTTGGAAACCTCAAAGGGTAGAGCATCTGTCAATTACTTAGATGTTTTTGAGGAAGAGAAGGTTAAGAAAATATTATATACTGACTTGACGCCACTGTCTGATGAAATGTATGCTACGAAGAAAGCAGAATTTCAAAAAGAAGTAGATTTATACAAATTTTCTGTCGGACAAAAACTCACTTGGGTAAGAGGCAAAAAGTCTTTGTTTGGCGAAGTAGTTTCTCTAGATGATAGACTTCATAAAGCTTCTCTGAAACACTTTGATATTTATGGAGAAGAGAAAACTTCCACTATTTCTTATCTTGATTTAAAATCAATCACAGAAGAGGAATTTCAATCAAGAGAAAGTCAACGACAAGAGGATGTTAAGAGATATACTTTTTCCGTTGGAGAAAAAGTATCTTGGGTAAGAGAAACTGGAGGAAGAGGCGCACTAAAGCAATTTAAAGGTGAAGTGATAGAGTTGAGTAGCACGCTGCATAAAGCTTCTGTAAAATATCTTGATGAAAGAGGGAAAGAACAGATTGTTAAGATTTCTTATCTTGATTTGACTAAAATCTAATATCTGAAAATTTAGACAAGCTCTAAGAAGCTGTTTGAATTTAATTAATTCTATATGTGAGGACAATTTTCCGCCTATTTTCACCTTTAAAATCCTTAAAGACCGCAGGGTATTGGCGGTTTTAAAAACCAAAATAAACGAAAAATATTCTCTCATATATAAAAATACTTAAACTCAAACAGCTTCTAATATAAACATGAGACATCCCGAATTTTTCGTGTCGCCGCGCTGCGGCTAAAATTATCAATTAAACTCCAAGTCCTACCAAGCGGCAAGGCACTCTGTGCCTATTTAGGAATTGATGAAGTTTTTTTCAGCCACAGCGTGGCGATACGCTTGGTAGCCTATTGATTTATGATGTTCTTTAAGTCGCATCGCGGCGGCACGAAGTAAATAAGGAACGCATCAAAAATAAATCTACATTCTTGACAAGACCTTTTACCACTTCCCGAAGCAATAGGGAAGTAACAAAATTTCTTTCCCAAGAATGTAAATCTATTTTTGTCGCGTTCCTAAGCACTAAAAAATTGCAGTTTAAACAAAAAAAGTCATCCCAAATCTTCAAGATGAAAATTCGGGATGACTCATGTTTGTTTTTTAAAGAAGAAACATCATTCTAAAATATTTTACAACCTATTTAAAAAGGTAGAAATGGTAGTGTTAGAGTGCGTCAAACCCAGTTTTTTCCGCAGTCTACTCCGTGCGACCTTTACACTTGCAGGATTTTTAAAAGTCAAGTGTGCAATTTCTTTAGTACTCATATTCATCTTTAAGAAGGCGCAGAGGCGCAGGTCATTTTGAGATAGATTATCAAATTTTTGACTTAATATTTGAAATAACTCACTATTGGCTTGAGTGATTTGTATATTCAACTCGTCCCAAGTTGTATCATTTTTTATATTATTCGTTAGTTTTCTTAGTTTGTCTGCTTCATGAGTTGTTTCCATGTTTTCCAATTGCTTATCAATATTTTGAATAGACTCTTCTTGTTTACTCAGCATTAATAGCTTCTTGACCAACTCTAGTTCTAAACTGTTATTTTCATGCGAAATTTTGGCATTGGCTTCTTGCAGTTGCTTGCTTTGTTCCTGTATCTTTTCATTTAATTGTATAAGTTGCTTCTGATGTTTGATTACTTTTTTGTTAGCTTTAAAATAGCTGTGAGCCAGCCAAGAGACGAATAAAAGAATAGCGATACCCAAAAAGATTAGTTTCTTTTGTAGAGCTATTCTCTTACTTGTGAACTGTTCCTTTTGCTCTAAGTCTCGCAGGGTTTGCTTATTCAATAATAAGTCTTGATTCTTTTTCGCCCATTCTTGGGTAATTTTTTTTTCTCGTTCTAATGTCTTTTCGATTTCTTTTAGATAACTCTTGTAGTATTCATTAGCCTTTTCCATTTGTCCTGTTGCCTCATAGGCTTTAGCTAATAATTCATAGCCAGCTTTAAAGTAATAAGGAATGGACTTATCTATACTTAGAGCAGTTGATTGCTCTAAGTATTTTATTGCTAGAGGGTAGTTTCCTGCCTCGTAGTGAATTTTTCCTAGAGTAAGTGTGACTTCTACATGGCATAGCCAAAATTTATTTTCTTGACTAACTTTGTATATTTCTTCGATGATTTGAAGAGCTTTTTTAGTTTCACCTTCACTATTGAGAAGAAATGCGTACTGTATTAAGGTAAAACATCGCGCTCTTTTATTTTCAGTTTTATCCCAAAAATCGATAGCCTTTTGAATGAAAAAGTGAGCATCCTCCCATCTTTCTTGCTCTCTATATATTTGACCTAAGCGATGCCGTAACCAGCCATGCTCCACTTGTTCTATATCTATTGCTGCAGCAGCATCTATACCTTTTAAATACAGAGCTTCTGCTTTTTCATAGTCTTTGTTTTTATAATGAAATTGCCCTAAGTTAAGATATGCTCTCGACAAAAAAACTAAGTCATGCTTTGTAGATAACTCAAGTTGAGCAAGATTATGCTTATACGCTGTCAACGACTTACCTTCCATATCAAATATGAGGGCTAAATAATTGTGTGCTCCAGCCATAAGGTCAGGAGATACTAGCTCTGACCCCATTTGAATGATTTCTTCGAATGCTTCTTTTGCTTCTTCGAAATTAGAATCTTCAAAATATTTTTCTCCAATAAACATAAGAGATTTAGATAGTATGACTACATCTTCAAATCTTGTACTCAGACAATAAAGTGCATCTATGAGACTATCGCTATTAACTTTCTCGACAAATGACATCTTTTGAAGTGTGTCTATAATATCAAGAGCTTCGAGTTTAGGAGAGAATGTAGAAGTGAAATTATCGCAGATGATTCGTGTCGTTGAGAATGCCTGATTGGTTGGTGAAAAAATTATTAAAACGCATATCAGATACGGGCAAATTATGTTGATTAATTTATTCATGTAGATGTTTACTTTTTTATTCCTAATGAAAGGATATGCGGCAAATATCGATAAAAAGCGTGAACTTTTTGTTTTGTTACCCTTTTGTAGGGGCTAAAAAGGAGGATGTTATCCTAATGATATCTTCTTTTTTTAATAGAATGGCTAATTAAGAACTAATTTTGGTTCATAATTTTATACACTTATATAATACCTCACACTATCTTTCAGAAGATGGTTAACATCGGCTAATAAGGTTTTATCATAGAGCTAAAATTAGGAAGGACAGCCTCTTAGGAGGTCTGTCTTTTTTTATTATTCTTACTTAAATTAGATGAAAGTCTAGTGTTTTTTAATATAAGTAGTTAGGGACTTAGAAAATAATAAGCTACGCACCTGACTTGCTATTTTTCCTTTTAACTGCGTTGTTCATCGGTCAAAGTATCCCTCTTCACGCCTTGTTTAAAAAAAAATAGCTACGTCATTTTGCGTGGCTTATTAATTTCCAAGTCCCTTAAGAGTTAATTTAGACAGTTTGAAGTAGATTTACCTGTTGTTTAAATTTTCTATCTTTTTTTGTTTGCAGAAAGAATAAAATTATTTTACTCAATTAATCACATTTTTTATTTGTGAATTTATGGGTGAACTAGTACTTTAATCCAAAAAAAACAATCATTTTTTTGTTGAAAATACTGACAGTAGAGCGTAATCTTCACTTCTTACTACTCATTTTATTAAAATCGCACGTTTTTTGCTTGAGAATAACAGACTCACATTTTCTAATCTATTTTCATGAAGATTACTCGGCTTCTATATATGTTCCTATTAGTCTCTATTTCGCAGATAGGGATAGCTCAATCTTCTGTCCTCTTTGAAGATAGCTTTACAGAGATAACCAGCGAACAAGAGAAATTTTCAATTTATCTTGACTCTATTGGTAAATATCTTTACGGTGATATCGACTTAACAAATAAAGCCTTAGAAGAATGTCAAAAAATAGTTGAGCAGGGAACGATGCTCAGTGATTCTATTTTCTTTGAATTTGTTATTTTTCAAATCTATCTTGAGTATAGTAAATCTAATCCCCTCGGCGCCTACCAAAAAATTATTGATAACGAAGATATTGCGGATAATATAAATTTGACAAGAAATCAAATCGGAAATTTTAACTACCTCAAGTGTTTTACGCTGCATTCTATAGGAGATTTAGAGTCTGCCCAAAAAGAATACTACACAAGTATAGAAAAAGGTAAAGTAGATAGAGATACAAATGCTATAGTGAGAAATATGTACTCACTTGGTCAACTGTACAGTGACGAGGGGGAATATGATAGTGCTATCAAGTGCTTTCAGCAAGTTCATGACTACTCTTTGATTTTCACAATAAGGACTACTACGAGCGTTTTGAATGACTTGGAACTAGCAGAGGCGTATTATAAGTTTAAAAAATATGACGAAGCTCAGAGAGTATTGGAAAGGGCAGAAGTTGTCACGAATAGAGATGAGCTAAATATTTTGAAGTCTGATATCCTAATGATTAGAGGTAATATTTATCTGGAGGAGGGAAATATTGCTGCAGCAGAGGGGATTTACAAAGAGTTAGTAGCTGTGAATAAAAGTACACAAGACCAGAATAATCTTTTTAATACTCAACGATTTCTTGGAGATTTGTACTACACAAAAAAGATGTATTCCAAAACCTTGGATATTCATAAAGAAATGCTGAAAAGTACGGATTCTACTAATTTAGACCTTCAAATCGCGATACTAAAAGTATTATATGAGGTGAGTGAAAAAACGAATGACTTTGAAGGGGCTTATTCTTACCTATTGGATTATAATAAAGTAAATAATAAAAAAAATGCCGATGAAAAAAGGCAAAAAACGGCTTATCTGAAAATAAAATTCGACTCAGAACAGAAGGAAAAAGACAATGCTGTCCTGTCTGCCGAACTTGTCAAAAACCAAGCGGAACGTAATTTTCTGTATGCATTAATCGCTTGGGCTAGTTTGTTTTTAGCTCTTCTTTTTGGTGCATTTTATCAAAAATCCAGATATAATAAAAAACTAGAGGCAGAGGTAGAGCGACGTACTGTGACTTTGAAGAAGTCTAACCATATGCTCAATGAAAAAAATAATGAGTTAGATGAATTTAACCGTATTTTATCTCATGACCTCAAAGAGCCACTGAGGAGTATAGTCAGCTTTAGTCAACTGGCAAGTAGAAATATTTCTAGTACAGAAAAAGCAAAAGAGTATTTAGATATTGTTACAGAGAGTGGTGAGCAGTTGCATAGACTCATTAATGATGTCAATCTTTTTCAAAATACAAATTCGATTTCTTTGGAAGAAAATTCTTCTATTGACATTCAAACACTACTAGACGGAGTCGTTAATCAAATACAACTTGAATATCCTGACAAAGAGATAAATCTAGTCTCTGCTGTTAATCCCGTTATTCTTGGCGCACCTGAGATTTTAAAGTCAGTATTCTGGAATCTAATAGATAATGCGGTTAAATACAACGAACAAGAAAATGTATCTATCAATGTCAATTATGAGTTAAGAGGCAATAGACATTATTTTGAATTGGAAGACAATGGGATTGGGATTGCTCCTGAGTATCACAATCGGATTTTTGAAATGTTTAAGAGGTTAAATGTAAGAAATGTATACACTGGTTCAGGT
Source organism: uncultured Saprospiraceae bacterium (assembly GCA_937923465.1). Classification (GTDB taxonomy): domain Bacteria; phylum Bacteroidota; class Bacteroidia; order Chitinophagales; family Saprospiraceae; genus JAHDCG01. Next base: position 7,246 of record CALDUB010000347.1, on the reverse strand, counting down.
TTAGGACTGAGTATCGTCAAGAAAATGGTAGAAAGACTTGGTGGTGAAATTTCATTACTTCGCTCACAAGAAAATGTCGGAAGTACTTTTATGTTTAATTTTCCTGAGAAGCTTACTTAACAACGTGTAACATAAGTTTATCAATATTTTGAAGGACTCTTTTTCGCTCTGACTGCGTTAAAAAATATTACCATAACTACGGCTATGCTAAGATTTTTTGCCTTCTCAGAACAAAAAATAGCCTTTTCAAAATATCAATTTACTTATGTTACACGGTACTTAATACTTCTTATGTTTAAATGGCGAATTCGTATTTTCTTAGAAAGCAAGTACTCGGACAAATTTATTTCGATAATAAAAACAGTGAAGATTTTTTGCCTGTTTTGGCTCAAAGCATCGGGACAAGTTTTGAAAACCGCCAATACTCTGTAGTCTTTTCCCGATAGCTATCGGTATTAAAGTGAAAATAGGCAGAAAATTGTTTCTAAATCCCGTACTTCAGTCGGAGTCCTCACATATAGAATTAGTTAAATTCAAACAGCATCTTACTTAGCTAGTCCACCCCTTGCCAAAAGGAAAAGTAACTCCTACAATAGGAATGGGAATAAGTAAATAATAAGATTCTGACTTAAATCCATTATCAATTTTAGTTCCTATCACAGAAAAATCCCAACTCACTTTCTTTCCTGTGATACGAATACCAAATAAATTAAAAGCTTGGCTCCCGTCTCTCTCTGGAATAAACCAATTTTCAGTAATCAAAGAAAGTTTTGGCGAGATACGGAAAGTACCCGCTAGTGTAAAAGTAGGTCTATTAGCCAGTGTACCTTCTTTCAATCCATAGGCAACACCAACAGATACATTTCTATCTCTTGACCCAAAAGTATTGACAACATAAAGAAGATTCCAATCAAAAAGCTGGTCTGTGTGTGGCAGATTAACAATCATAGCGCCAACACCAATATTGTAAACATCCTTTTTTACAGGAATAGAATACTTTGGAGTGATGGCAAAGGCAGGCGATATATTTCCACTTGTAGAGGCAAGTAATGTAAAAGCCTCAAGCGTTAGCCCTATCGTAAAACGGTCTGTAATACCATAGCTCACCTGATTGATACCAAGCATGAAATTTTGATAATAACCCTCATTTCTCCTCAAACCGTAGCCCGTTGGAGAGAAGACATTCCGTGTCGCATTGGGATTTTCAAACCAGCCATTTTCTTGCGCTTGTAGATTTTTTAAGACTCTATTGTAAAATCTAATTTTCATTTTATCAATAGAAACTCTCCCAATGGTTTTAGAGTCTAAAATTAAGTGAGTTTCGTTATCTTCTACCAAAGTACCGATAATTGTTGTTCCGTCTTTCATCTCCGCTTCTATTACCAGCGCTTCTTGTTGTGCAGAAAGCTGAATAGTGAATAAAAAAAGAACAAGGAACAAAGAGTATTGAAAGATTTTTTTCGAAATAGTTGATGCGCTCATTTTGTTGGTTTTATGATTTTTGTACAAATCAGGAAGATTATATTCTTCCCATTTTCGGTACTACAAAATTATCACAAATAGAAAGGCGCATTGAATTGAATATCAATAAGTATAGAATTATATTTTATCGAATGTCGATAAATGTAAGTATAGACAGCAGTTTTTATCCAGAAATTATAATTCCATTAAGATTTTTTCCTAAACCAAGCTATAAGATTTCTGTTAAAGTGACATTAGGCACTTAGAAGATAATAAGCTATGCACCTGACTTGCTCTTTTTCCTTTTAACTGCGTTGTTCATCGGTCAAAGTATCAGCAATTACCCCTTTTACGCCTTGTTAAAAGAAAAAATAGCTACGTCATTTTGCGTAGTTTATTAATTTTCAAGTCCCTTATTTATTAAACAATCTCAATCTAATCAATTATGAAAATTAAATTCTGCCTCCTGCTTTTTTGTCTCCCTTTCATCCTATCTGCACAGACAACGAAACTTTCGATGGATGAAGTCGAAGGCAGACAAGAAGTCTCCATGGATGATGTAACGGGGAAAAGTACTGATGGCGTTTATCGATATTATGCCAAAGGCGCTACGAAGCCATTCACAGGAATTCTATATGCCAATCATCCCAATGGTGAGGTAAACTCTTGGCAACAATTTGTGGATGGTATTGGAGAAGGGGAGTGGATTAATTACTACGATAATGGTAACTATAGAGAAATCGGAAATTACGACCAAAACAAAGTAACTGGACCAATTAAAAAATACTACAGAAACGGAGTCTTACAGGCGGCTGGAAACTACAAAGATTGGCGCATACGCATCGGCGAATGGAAGTACTATGACGAGCAAGGAAATTTAGTGAAAACAGAAGATTATGGAACCAAAGGAAGTATCATGGAGGTACAAGAATATTATGATAGAGGAGATATTCCTTTTAGTTGGTATTCGAGTATTTTAGCCGATAATGGTTTTAAAAATGGTACTATAGGTGAAAAGTAATTATGAGCATAGATACACGAAAAGCCGAGCACTTTAGGTGCTCGGCTTTTCGTGTATCTACGCCTAAAAACTACTGCATCCGTCCAATCATACAACTTACATATGATTTCGCTTTTTTCAGCGTTCCGTTTTCTCCACCGACTTCAGGATATCCTTTTGCTGTGAGTATATCTGTGAAAATACTGCGCTCAATTTCCCCCTGATAATCAATACTAACCGTAGATGTTTCGACATCTACATCGACATTCTGAACACCAGCTTGCTCCTTTAATGAATTGACAACAGTATTGGCGCAACCGCCGCATTTAAGATTTTGAATGATTATTTTTTCGATTTTCATATCTATGATATTGAATTTTTGGTAAGTTTATTCTAGTGAAGTTGTCTTAATATTATAACAAATCCTTTCTATAAAGAGTTGCTGTGACATTAAAAAAAAAATTAGAAGACAATTGTTAGGTATAGTACTAAAATGTCTTGTTGAAGTTCTTTACTTTTGTTTCATGAAAAACAACAATACTATGCGGTCTTATATTCTTACGTTAATTGTGTCTTTGTGCTTTCCTTTTATTGGTCAGGCACAATTTTGCACAGGTACTCTCGGTGATAACATTTTCACGGAAGGAAATTTTGGGACAGGCACAGCCAATCTGCTTTCTCCTGACCCAGGTATAGCGTTAGGCTATAATTATACATTTAACGTACCTCCTTTTGACGGAGAATATGTGATTACAAATAGTACCGCCAGTTGGGGAGGTCTTTTTGATACTTGGTTACCTATTGGTGACAACAGCGACAATCCTACAGGTTACATGATGGTCGTGAATGCGAGTAATGCACCAGGGATTTTTTACGAACAAACGATTTCGGGGCTTTGTGAAAACACCTTATACGAGTTTTCGGCAGATATCATCAACCTCATCAAAGTTGGTATTCCTGACCACATTGACCCGAATGTTTCGTTTTTATTGGACGGCGTGGAGCTATTTTCGACAGGAGATATTACAGAAACGGGCAATTGGACGACTTACGGTTTTACTTTTACTACAGGAACAGGTGTAGGGGCTGAGTCCTTAACTTTATCTCTCAGAAATAATGCGCCTGGAGGAAATGGAAATGATTTGGCTATCGATAATATTTCTTTTCGTGCCTGTGGTCCTCAGACTTTGATTGCCCCTGGGTCATCGTTTGTTAATCTTTGTGAAGACGATTCTTCTGTTGAATTACAAGCCACGATACTGGGAAGTCAGTATGTTGACCCCGCTTTTCAATGGCAAGAAAGTTTTGATGGAGGAATAAATTGGGTAGACATAGCAGGAGCCGTTGGACAGAGTTATACGCATCCTATATCGCCAGTCGGTATGTACTACTATCGTCTTTTAGTCGCGGACGGAGTGGGTAATTTAGCTTCAGACAAATGCCGAGTAAATTCTGACATCAAAACAATCAATATCGTCCCAAAGGAAACTATGCAAGTAGATACCATTTGTGACGGACTGACGCTTACTGTCGGCAATTCTGATTATACCGAAACAGGAATTTATCTAGATACGTTTGTTAATTTTTTGGGCTGTGACAGTATTCTAATCACAGATTTGACAGTGCAGGTTGATGAAAACTTTTCAGCTAGTTTTTCAATCACACAGCCTTGTGCGAATGATACAAATGGTAGTATTTCTGTAGAAAATGTTAATGGGGGCACCCCTCCTTTTTCCTATGTTTTTGAAGGCACGGACTTTGGAACGACTACTTTATTCTCTGATTTATCAGGCGGAGAAACCTATTCTGTACTGATACTAGATAATATCGGCTGTTCTATTGAAACGCCAGTATTTGTTGAAAATTTGGCTGAATTAATTTTAGAATTAGGCGAAACTCAAACAATCGAATTAGGCGAAACGGTTGACATAGAACCAACTTATAATTTTACGCCTTCTGATTTTATCTGGCAAACTACTTTCCCTATCGAATGTCTTGATTTCGAAGATTGTGATGCGTTTAGTTTTCAGCCGATTGCTAATGAACAGGTGAGACTTGACTTATTTACTGAGGCAGGATGTTCTATTTCGGACTCTGTTTTAATAGATGTTGTAGATGTCCGAAAAGCATGGCTACCCAATGCCTTTTCTCCCAATGAGGACGGTGTAAATGACTATTTTACCGTGTTAGGAAAAATGCCTAATGTGCAAATGATAGAGGAATTTAAAATATTTGACCGTTGGGGAGCTTTGGTTTTTGAAAATGAAAATTTTCTTCCAAATGTTATTCAAGAGGGATGGGACGGAACTTACAAAGGAGAACGATTGCCTGATGGCATTTATATCTATACGGCTATTGTTCGATTTTTAGACGAAGAAATTATTAGTTACTCGGGCGATATTTTTCTGACAAAATAGGGGTTATTTGTGCTATTATTAAGAACACTCATCAAATGAACCCATGTCACTTGACGAGTATTCTCACTGATAGTTCGCCAACTTATTTTGTGAAAAAAAAAAGAGGTTGAGCGTTGCGGATACACCAATTCATTTTTATTAAAAAGCAACACGCACCCCCCAAGTAACTGCCAATTGATTTGTCCCACCAACATCTAACAGACCCGTATTTAAATAGCGAAACTCAATAAGCCCACTAACTCGATTGGTCAGTCGCATGTTTGTTCCCATTCCAAGATGATAAGCAAAACCGTACCTGTCAGTCGTAAATTCTTTAAATTCAAAGAACCCACCTCCCGCAAATAAATAAGGATTAAAAGGCGCACTTTCAGGTTTGAAATGATAAGCCAATTGACCATTGGCATAATGCGTCATGCCTGGGTCGTCCATATTATCAGACTGCTGACCTGCCACATATTCAATTTGAAAGTCAAGAGATTTATTGAGATTAAAACCCAAACGACAGCCGTGCATGAAAACGGCTTCGTAGGCGATGTTGTCTACAAATAAGTAGGGACCTTGTACATAGTCAATATAGTACTTGAATGGTTTTGCTTCATTTTCCTGCGCAAAAGAGCTGTTAACAAATAAGAGACTTACGCAAATAATCGCTGTGCGAATAAAACAGTTATTCATATGATTAGATTTTTTAGAAAGACAAATTTGAGTGGAAATTGTTCGAGAAAGTTGGGAGAATTGCTGGTAGGATAATCTGGTATTTTTCTTAAGAATAGGAGGCAAAAGCATCACGGTCGTTCTACGTCGTGTTTATAGTGCGTCACGGCGTGGAATGACCGTGATACTTTGCTGAGCTGAATCTATTTTTTTCGCGTTACTTAAGGAACGCGACAGATTTTGACGCGTTCCTAAGCAAAGTTATCCTTATTAAAATTAGAATTCGCCTTTAGTTTTTCAACTATCATCCGTCCTTCTACCTCGTCGATAGAGCGTGAGAAACTTATATTTTTCATACCGTAATCGAATTGAATGATTCCAGTACTGTTCATAAAGGATGCGCTCTTAGAATTGTCCCAAGCTCCCTCATCTGGTTGTGATATTACCTTAATGTTTTTAATGGATTGTATATCGTACTGCTTCTTTCTGCCTATTCCAAAAACTACTTGTTGGATAGTCAGAACTGGACCTTGTACACTAATAATCTCTTTCCCCGACAAGGTCCATAATAGAGTAGTAAAGACCCATAGTCCGCCCACTGTCCATCCTGTTAGCCAAAATACGGTGAAGGCATTGGCAAGTAATGTTGTATCTGTTGCTGAAAGCATACTGATGGCATTAACTTCTCCCATATACCAGCCACATAGCCATATACACAAGAAAATAATGACAAACCAATTTTGCTTAGCGGGAATTTCGATACTCAGGCGGTTAAAATCTTGTTTTATTATTGCTCTGCCGCTTTTAGGGCGTTCAATCATGGATTTTAGTTTCTTGTAAATTTATAAAAAACTATTAAAAAATTCCTCTCTAATTCCCCAATTCAGACCGTCGCATTGGCATTCCATCGATAATAGCATATAGCTTTTCAATAGATAAATGGCTATTTCTTCGTAGCTTTTCGCCACCGTCCAAGCCAATCAAAACAAACTCAAAAGCACTTTCTGTCTTCTTGTATTCTTTAAAAAGTTCATCACTCGGAACGACGCGATAAACAATAATTTTGCGCTCTTTCAAACCTTTATTTTCATTATGAAATATAGTGATTTGCTCTTGATATTCTGCATTGTCATTACTTTCGGTTAAAAGTAAAACGAGGCGATTTTCCCAACGATATTGAGATAAACTTTGTGCGTTTACATTTGATATCATAAATAATAAGAATCCGATTAAGAGTATTTTTGTGCTTTTCATGATGATAAAACAGCTTTCCTTTTGATTGGTTTAGCGCGAGATATTTTGCGCTGGACTATGGAGTGTATGCTGGTCATAAAAAGTATGTTTTCTTTCGCTTTTCGTTAAAATACTCGATATAATTATAGAATGCAAAAGAGCCGATTTACACTAGGTAAATCGACTCTTCTTAGCAAAAATACACCTCATTTAGAAATGCTTTTTGTTACTGCTTTTCTTACAAACCTAAATCCAAAGCAACAGAAGAAATACCTGCTACATTTGCATTGTACATTGGTGTTACATTACCACCATTTTCGTTGTCGTCTACGTCAAATACCAGCAATAGTCCACCGTCAGTTTTGCGCTCTGCGACATAAATTCTATCCGTAATGTGGTCATACTCTACATCTACAGGATTACCCAAAAATGTATTTGAACCTGCAAAACGCACTTGGTCAGACAATGCGATAACACCATT
>CALDUB010000346.1 GCA_937923465.1 uncultured Saprospiraceae bacterium | reverse complement strand
TTTTCAAACAAGTTGTAAGCCTCCATTTTGAAAATCACCAATGGGTCTTTCTGCTCAAAAGAAGCGGCTTGTACTGAGTCTTTCAACTCATCCATACGACGTAGGTGCTCTTTCCATTTCTCATCGATAATCGCTAAAGTCGCAGCTTTTTCGATATCGCGCATGATAGACGAACCACCAGTTTCTACAGCTGTTTCAATATCTGCCGAGATTGGTAACATACGAGAACGGTCCGTAAAAGGAATCGCAATACGTTTGTAACGGTGTGATTCGTTTTCGTGAATATTATTGATGTGTGGCATAATTGCCTCAATAATGTGTCCTTCTTTGCGTGCGTAAGACTCACGGAACTGTTCTTCTAAACGATTAATGATGTCTTCATCTTTTCCGTTTTTGAAGTCATCTTCATCGATTTTTGGCGTAATTCCTAAGACACCAATCGATTCAATTTTGAATGACTCATAATCACCAGCAGGTTTGAATGCCATAACGACACTTTCTACCGCACCAGCAAACATGTTATTGATATCCACACTCAAACGGTCACCACTCAAGGCGTGATTACGTTTTTTGTAAATCGCTTCACGTTGGATGTTCATTACATCATCGTACTCCAATAAACGCTTACGAATACCAAAGTTATTCTCTTCCAGACGTTTTTGAGCACGCTCAATGGATTTAGAAACCATGGAGTGTTGAATGACTTCACCGTCTTGGTGACCCATTTTATCCATTAATTTGGCGATACGCTCCGATTGGAACATACGCATCAAATTATCTTCTAAAGACACATAAAACTGTGATGAACCCACATCTCCTTGACGACCAGCACGACCACGCAATTGTCTATCTACACGACGACTATCATGACGCTCTGTACCGATAATTGCCAATCCACCTGCTGCTTTTACTTCAGGTCCAATCTTGATATCAGTACCACGACCCGCCATGTTTGTTGCAATCGTCACAGCGCCAGGCTTACCTGCACTTGCTACGACTTCTGCCTCACGTTGGTGTTGCTTGGCATTCAATACATTGTGCTTGATACCACGCAAGTTTAAGATACGACTTAATTTTTCCGAAATATCAACCGAAGTTGTACCGACCAAAATCGGACGACCTGCAGCACTCAATTTCGTAATATCTTCAATTACAGCATTGAATTTTTCGCGTTCCGTCTTATAAACCATATCATCACGGTCATCACGTGCGATTGGTTTGTTTGTTGGAATAACGGCAACATCCAGTTTGTAAATATCCCAAAGCTCTTTTGCTTCTGTCTCTGCCGTACCCGTCATACCCGCTAATTTGTGGTACATACGGAAGTAATTCTGCAAAGTAACTGTCGCGTAAGTCTGCGTGATATCACCAATCTTCACATTTTCTTTCGACTCCAATGCTTGGTGTAATCCGTCAGAATAACGACGACCTTCCATCATACGACCAGTCTGTTCATCTACGATTTTGACTTGACCGTCCATGACGATATATTCCTCATCTTTTTCGAAAAGCGTATATGCTTTCAAAAGTTGAGACATAGCATGCAAGCGTTGCGCTTTCACACCGTAATCTTGTGCTAATTTTGTTTTTGCCTCGTCTTTTTCAGCCTCAGACAATTCCTCATTCATTTCAATATCCACCGTGTCAGATGCCAAATCAGGCATAACGAAAAAGCCTGCATCTACATTACCTTTCGATACGTATTCTACACCTTTATCCGTCAAATCTACACTTCTGTTCTTCTCGTCAATCGTAAACAACAACTCTGCATCTACCAAGTGCATGTGCTTCGATTGCTCTTGCATGTAGTGGTTCTCAGATTTTTGCAAGACCACTTTCACACCTTCCTGACTCAAAAACTTAATCAAAGGACGGTACTTAGGCATCGCGCGGTGCGCACGCAAAAGTGCCATACCTGCTTCTCCTTCTTCGTAACCTGTGATGCCGTCTTTAAACAAAGATTTTGCCTCTGCTAAAAACTCTGTCGCCATTTTACGCTGTGCCGCCATAAGTTTTTCAACGAAAGGCTTCAAAGAGGAATATTCCTGCTCTTCAGAACCCTGAGGAACTGGTCCAGAAATAATCAAAGGCGTACGTGCATCATCAACTAATACCGAATCCACCTCATCAATCATTACGTAGTGATACTTGGCTTGTACACGCTCATCGGCGCTACGTACCATGTTATCACGTAAGTAATCAAAACCAAATTCGTTATTCGTTCCGTAAGTAATATCGCAAGCGTATGCTTCGCGACGTTCGGGAGAGTGTGATTTATATTTATCAATACAATCAATCGTCAAATGCAAAAATTCGAAGATGGGTCCAATCCATTCACAGTCACGCTTTGCCAAGTAATCATTGACCGTGACAACGTGAACACCTCCACCAGAAAGTCCGTTTAGATAAGCTGGCAAAGTCGCTACAAGAGTTTTACCCTCACCCGTTTGCATCTCGGCAATTTTACCGTCGTGCAAAACCATACCACCAATCAACTGCACATCGTAGTGTACCATGTTCCACACGATTTCACCACCTGCTGCGGTCCAAGAGTTTTTCCAAGTAGCTTGGTCGCCCTCGATAGAAACGTAGTTTTTGCTTAGGTTAGCCGCCAAGTCGCGGTCATGTTGCGTAGCAGTAACTGTAATCGTTTCATTATTAGAAAAACGACTTGCAGTTTCTTTTACGACAGCAAAAGCTTCTGGTAAGATTTCCAAAAGAACAACTTCCAAGTGCTTGTCACGCTCTTTCGTCATCTCATCTATCTCGCGATAAATATCTTCTTTTTTGACAAAATCTGGTTCTGCTGCTGCTTCCTCTTGTGCTGCTTTTATGTCTGCATCAATACCTGATAAATGTTCTTTGATGCGCTCACGAAACTCCAAAGTGCGTCCCCGCAATTCATCATTACTGACACTACGCAAGCGTTCATATTCCTCATTTATTGCTGAAACTCGGGGCGTGTATTTTTTTACATCGCGGTCCTGCTTCGTACCGAAGAGTTTTTTTACAAAACCAAACATTTATTTATTTTTTATTTGGTTATTATGTTATTAGTTATTGGTTATTGCTTTGAACAATAATAACCAATAACTAATAACCAATAACCAATTTATTTCTGATATTTATTCGCTTCTATAAACGATAGAAAGCTCGAATCCCACAAAAGGCGTGCAAAAGTACAAATTTCTTATGGTAGGACAATTGAATATGTCATATTTCGTACCGGTCGCAGAATGGGATGTTTTCTCTGCCGTTTTGGCAGGTATTATTAATAACGCGTGAAAGAAGGTCAGGTTTTGGTTTAGGCTAAGTATGATTTAGATTTTTTAGACACAGATTTTGATATAACTTTCATTTTGAGGTTTGTTATTCAAAATGAATGTATGTATCTTGCGATATGGATGCATTGAAAAAGAAGAAAATATCATTTGAGGAGTACCTTGAGATAGAACGCAATGAGGGTGTGAAGTACGAGTTTCATAGAGGTGAGATTTTTGCAATGGCAGGGGGTACAAATAATCATGGTCGTATTTGTAGAAATATTTCTGCGGCACTACATACTACTTTGTCGAAAAAAGGAGGACTTTGTGAATCTTTTAGTGCCGAAAACAAATTATATATTCCTTCTGAAGATAGAAGTTTTTATCCCGATGCAATGGTAATTTGTGAGTCAGATAAAGAAGAGGGAACAGAACACTTTATGACAAATCCAACTGTCATTATCGAAGTTATATCAGATAGTACAGAAGCTTACGACCGCGGCGACAAGTTTGCTTATTATCGTAAAATTCCAACTTTAAAAGAGTATGTTTTAATCAACCAAAAAACAGCGAAGGTGGAAGTTTCTAAAAAAGTGTCCGACTTATGGCTTACTCGATATAGTTCGGGTTTAGATAAGAAACTGAAAATTGAGTCTTTAGATGTTGAAATAGATTTGTCGGAAATTTATTTGGGGGTGGAGTTTTTGCCTGAGGTATAAATACTACGAAGCCGTTTCAACTTAATATTCCAAAATGCAAGAAATAATACCCATGCTCTTTGAACAAAAGGTAACCTTTATATGGTAGCCCGTAAAGATAATCTCCTTTAATGTTCACTTCATCAACCTTGAAAGCATCTTTTGAAAAATCAATTAATGAGCTAACGAAAAGCTTTTTAATGTTTTCATTAGTTCGCTTTTTTTCTTCTTCTAAGCCGTCCATTTTATGAGAAAAATTTTGACAAAATTGACCGTAAACGGTTTCAATCTCTGCATTAAAATTCTCAACTTGATGAAGAGTTATTTCATACTGATTACCAATCAAATTTTTCAGAGACTCTTCAATGTTTTTATTCCTTATAATTACTTCTGTTAGATAGAACTCCCTGCCATGATTGTCTTCATTTAGCAAAACAAGAACTTCAAAAACTCCTTCAATATAAGCATTCCTTATTTTATCAAAATCCATTTTTATATCATTCATTTTGAGGGAGATAACTTTCAAACTTTATTACTCCCACTCAAAAGTATTAATCAAATGCATAACATCCGCCTTCAAAAAGTCATAAACAGGCGCAATCGAATCAGGACGTACCCGAGAATTAGAATACAAAGAACCCCGCAAAAAGTGATTGTGCAAGCTATCCGTCAAGTAAAATTGAAATGGCGTAGCAGAAGGTCCTTCAAAGTCAAAGACAATTCCTTCTACATTATTTGGTGTCTTTACAGGAAATTCATCAATGTAACTTGCACGGACATTGTGTTTATTCGCTAATAAAAAAGCATCAGCACGTAGTTCATCAAAAGACTTTCCTTCTCCTGGGACGGCGTAACTTAGATAGATACGGCAATTTAATTGA
>CALDUB010000345.1 GCA_937923465.1 uncultured Saprospiraceae bacterium | reverse complement strand
CGCGATTAGCATGTTGAGTAGTAGTACACTGTCTAATTCTGATTTTTATACAGGTGCATTTCCGTCAGAATTTGGCTCGGCGCTCTCAGGAGTCTTTGACTTAAATATGCGGAATGGAAACAACGAAAAACAAGAACATTCCGTGATGTTAGGTTTATTAGGTATCGAAGTCGCGACGGAAGGACCTTTCTCTAAAAACTCAAAAGGCTCTTATCTTATCAATTATCGTTACTCCACTTTGGCGGCATTAGAAGCGCTGGGTGTCAATCCTGCGGGGGATATTTTGCCAGCCTATCAGGATATGTCTTTCAAGTTGAATTTGCCGACGGAGAAGGCGGGAACTTTTAGTTTATTTGGATTGGGCGGAAAAAATATTGCCAGTTTTATACCAGAGGCAGATAGTATAAAATGGACAAGTGAAGACGATAGTTATGGTTTTGATGAAAAGCAGAAAATGGGAACTATAGGTTTGTCGCACCGCTTGTTATTATCTGAGAAAAGCTATTTGAAAACGGTCGCAGTTGCTTCTTATGAGCAAGTTGTCGAAGACGAATATTTCTTAGATGTAAATGATAATTACAAATCAAAAGTAAGTTATAGAGACGATATCGAGACTACAACGTATAGAGTCAGCAGCACTTACAATCACAAATTGAATGCTAAAAATACCGTGCGAGCAGGAGCGATATTGAGCTATTTCGATTTTGGTTTTGAAAATGAAATATTGGACTACGAAACAAACATATTAAGGCAGGCATTCAACAATTCGGGCAGCACCGCGCTCTTACAGGGTTTTGCGCATTGGAAACATCGGTTTAATAAGGATTTGACACTCAACGCAGGCGTACACTACACGCAAATGACCCTCAACAACAAATCCGCATTAGAGCCGCGTGCTGCCCTTCAGTGGCGTGTAAATGGCAGGCAGACATTGAGTTTTTCCGCTGGCTTGCATAGCAAAATGGAGCATTTAGGCGTATATCTTTTTGAAGGCAAAATTAATGAAGATTGGGAAATCAAACCAAAGACAAATCTAGGTTTGAGCAAAGCATTTCATGGAGTAGTTGGCTATGATTTTGTCTTTAATGCACAATGGCGCTTGAAAGCAGAAGCGTACTACCAGCACTTGTATGACATCCCTGTTTCGGCAGATAAAACGAGTACTTACTCGATTGTTAATGCGACTGATGTATGGGATGTGATTGGTTTGGAAGAAGCGACAGCAGAAGGAACAGGGCGTAACATCGGTTTGGACTTAACTATTGAGAAGTTCTTTGCAAAGCAATATTATTTCATGATGACAGGCTCGCTTTATGACTCAAAATATACGGCTGCCAATGGTAAAGAATACAACACACGTTTTAATGGAAATTATCAATTTAATACACTTGGCGGTAAAGAGTGGACACTCGGCAAGAAGAAAAATAAAACCTTGGGCGTCAATGCAAAATTCGCTTTGTCTGGTGGCAATCGCTTTACGCCAATTGACTTAGTTGCCTCACAAGAAGAAGGGGAAACTGTCCGTTTCCGTGACCGTCCATTTGAGCAAAGAACGGTTCCTTACTACCGTTTTGATGTAGGTATCAGTTACAAAATAAACACAAAACGCATGACGCATTCTATCATGCTAGACATCCAAAATGTAACTGGTCGCGAGAATGTTTATGCGGAATATTATGACGGAGAGACAAATTCTGTGGAGAATTATACACAGACAGGATTATTTCCGAATTTCAATTACCGGATAGAATTTTAATGACCGCTTAACCGTAAAGAAGCCCGTAGCTCAGATTTCTAATCTGAACAAACAAAAGAGCATACTAATACAGTTTTTAATTTTGACTTCGATTTTAAAGAAGTTGGTGAACATTTGGAGATGAGTTGCTTAAGTGGGGCTCATCTCTTTTTTATGTGCTAAGAATACTTGCAAAGAATATATGAATGGAACGCTGATGATGCGGATATAACGGATTTAGGCGGATTTTATTTATTGCATCCGCCTAATAGTAAGTTTCTATACCTCATTTCTTATAATCTCTTCTAAATATTTCTTCACTCCAAATTCTCCACTAGAAAACACATCAACATTGCTTCCTGCAAAGTAATGTTTAGCCCCTTCCATAGAAGCTTGAGCTAAAAATACAGCTTTACCTTTAGTGTAAAATTCATTTACTTTTCCAAAGATTTCTTTATTATAATTTTCTAAATCATTTAATAGAAAATATCGCCACGAGTCTGTACAATCACAATCAATAATTTCAACCTCTTTTCCTCTGAGTTTAGCCACATTTTCTAACAAACGCTTACTCACATCACGCGTAGAAGGAGCAGTATACGCCAAAATAACCGACGAAAAGTGCGTAACAATGTAATCAGAAATTGGCATATCTATTCGATTTACATCTATAAAATCCTCACAAGCCTCTCCATAAGTAGAACAAGTACAAATGATTAAATCAGGGCGCTTTTTTTGAATAAGCCGCACGGTTTTTGCAAATCCATTCTTATCAATTTTTCCTGTTTTTAATGCTATTTCTAATAATTTTTCTTCGACGAAGTGTTCTATTTCTATTGTCGCATTGTATTTGCGGACTATATTTGTAAATCGCTCTACATGCGTTGAGGAGGTATGTAAGAATGCTATCATATTAATATTTTACGAACAATTACTCTTCAGTTTCTGTTTTCTTGAATAATCAAACAACAAAGCTAAAAAAGTCAAATGAAACCAATAATCACGCTATTTTTTCTCGTTCTTGGATTTATGCCTCTGTTCTCTCAATCCACAATAACTTACACCGAAAGTACAGAAGATTTCCCAAATCCTGAACGCGGATTTTACCGTTATACCGAAACGCGTTCGGCATCTTACAGTGTTTTAGATGCCGCGACATTAGCTGGTTATCGCAATTTAAACACGCCACCGAGTGCGGGATATTCCATTTACAGTAGTTTAATTTTTCGTTACTTCTTTTTAGAAGATTTCACAGGCAGTGCCATTTCTCAATCCTATTTGGATAATATGGCTTTAGATTTTGCGGCAGCAAGAACAGCAGGCGTGAAGGTCATTCCTAGATTTGCTTATACTGACAATGTGGACGGTTCGACTTGTGCAAGTTTTATTTGTCCGCCATATGGTGATGCACCCAAGGCACAAGTGTTGGCACATATAGCACAATTAGCACCCATTTTAGAAGCGAATAAAGATGTTATTGCGGTCGTGCAAATGGGATTTATAGGAACTTGGGGAGAGAACTATTACACAGATTATTTTGGGGATGCTTCGCAAGCGCCTTACATTTTGACAGATACAAATTGGAGCGATAGAGGAGAGATTGTGCAAGCATTACTAGATGCTGTGCCAGAGGAACGTATGGTGCAAGTGCGTTATCCGCAGATTAAACAACGTTTTATTTATGGAGTGAATGCACCGACTAATTCTGCCGCATTGACCTTAGCAGAGGCGCATTCTGGTACCGATAAATCGCGAATTGCCTTTCATAATGACTGTTTTTTAGCGAGTGCAGATGATTTTGGTACTTATAATGATTATGGAAATTCGAGTTCGAGTTCGATGTCTGATACGGCTACTTTAAAACCTTATTTGGCGAGCGAAACGCAGTTTGTACCTATGGGAGGGGAGACCTGTAACGAGTACAATCCTTATAATGATTGTGCGAGTTCGGATGCGGCAGCCTATGGAGATACAGAGATGAAACGTCTACACTTTTCTTATCTCAATTCTCAGTTTAATAATGATGTCAATAACGATTGGGAAGGGGTGTGTATGGATGCGATAAAAAGAGAATTGGGTTATCGATTTGTCATGACGAGTGGTACTTACTCTGACGAAGCACAGCCTGGTCAAGTGGTTGATATTGCTCTTACTTTAGAAAATAAGGGTTATGCTGCGCCATATAATCCACGTGGAGTCGAGTTTATTTTAATAAATACGGTAACAAGCTCAATTTGGTTTGTGAAAACGGATGATGACCCTCGTTTTTGGTTTCGCGAAACAAGCCCACATACTATTTCTCAGACGCTTTGTATTCCAACTACAATGCCAACGGGAACCTATGATTTATACTTAAATCTACCAGACCCTCAGCCTTCTATTTATAGTCGGGCAGACTACGCTATTCGTTTAGCCAATACAGGAGTTTGGGACTCGTCAACGGGATTTAATGACCTCAATCATAGCATTACGATTAACAATACCGCAGCAAATCCGACTTGTACAACAGAGGAAGCGTTTAGTCTAACCTCCAGTTTTTTACCTATAGATTTGTACGATTTTACTGCGAATGTAGAAGGGGAGAATATTGCATTAAATTGGATAACTGCCTCTGAAACGAATAATGCAGGTTTCAACGTTCAACGCAGTATTGATACGCAATCTTTTGAAAATATTGCATGGGTAGAAGGCAATGGAACGACAACAGAAATGACAATTTATGATTATCTAGATACAGATGTCCTTATCAATCAACGCTTCTATTATCGTTTAGAGCAAATTGATACAGATGGAACTCAATCTTACTCGCCTGTGGTAAGCGCGAAGGTTATTTTAGACTCCACATTAGAGAATGAATTAGCGAAAGGTATCAAGCTATATCCTAATCCTGCATCAGACATGGTTCAGGTTGATATACTTGAAGGGTTTGATGTTAATCAGTTGATTATCAGTAATTTATATGGAGAGGCGATTAAGGTCGTGAAAGGCGATTTTAATAATGTATCGGTTTCTGAATTACCTGAAGGTGTTTATCTATTTGTTTTTGATGTGAGTGGAAAACAGATTGTTTATCGACAAGTAGTCATGCGGTAGAGATGCTGCATCGACAGTTCTCTAGGGAGAACTTTAGCACCTTTTCTATTCAAGAACACAAATAAAAACGGGAGCAACTTGTCACAAGTTGCTCCCGCCATTTTTAATTTTTCTGCTCTGATTTGTGATGTCCTTTACCGCGCTTTCCTTTATGTTCGGCACGTTTAGCTTGTCTCTCAGCATTCAATTTTTCCAAAGCCCCATATTGCTCAGGCGTCAAAATAGTTTTGTATCGTGCCATTTGCTCATTCCTAAGCTTTTGCTCCATTTTAGTGCGGATTTTATCTCTATTGCTTACTTCTTGCATATTTATAGCAAGAATATCCGTTTGTTGTTTTTCGTCTAGACCCAATTTTTCGGTCATTCTTTCTGTAATTTTCTGTGCTTTTACGTCAGGACTAAGGCGTCCGTGATGTGCCCCACCTTTTGCGCCACGTTGTTCACCATCTTTTTTACCGTGGTGCTCGCCGCCTCTTTTACCGTGATGACCTTTTTTACCTTTCGCTTGTCTTTCTGCCTGAGACTTTTCCAGTTTAGCATATTGCTCAACAGTTAATACCGTTTTATAGCGTGCCATTTGTTCGGCTTGCAATTTGTTTTGCATACGGTCGCGGATTTCTTTTCTATTTTTGATTTCCTGCATATTTAATGCAAGAACCTCTGCTTGCTGTTTTTCATTCAAGCCTAACTTCTCGGTCATTTTATCCGTGAGCTTCTGTGCTCTTTCTTCTGGTGTTTTGTGTGGACGCTGTTCTTTACGTATATCCGTTTTTACACCTTCTTTTGCAGTTTGTGCATTTACATTAAAGGCAAACAAGCAGATTAAACCGAGTATTAAGCCTTTCAATTTTAGATTATTCATTTCTGTGATTTTTTTAGTTTAAGAAATATACTGGTCAGACGATAGGAATAGAGGAACGTTTAATTTAGAGTATTTCTTTAACGATAATTTAAGAATTGCACTTCAGGGCTAAGTAACGCGAAAAAAATAGATTCAGAATTTTGACAAGATATTTAGCTCTTCCCAAAAGTATTCGGGACAAGCTATTTTTTACTTTGAAAAGCCTGAAAATATCAAGACTTCTGCGGTTTTCAGAGTCCAAACTGAGAACGAAATCTCTTTCTACCACGTTATTAAGTTTAAATCTAAATCAAAAAACAAAAAAGCCGCAACGACTCAAATCGCTGCGGCTTTCCTTATAATTCCTAATTCCTCACTCTACAAACTTCCTGAAAAACGTTCTGGCTCACTTTCATAAACCAAACTGTAAACCGTTTCAAAAACATCCTCTGCATTTGGTTTGCTAAAATAATCTCCGTCAGAACCATAAGGCGGACGGTGAGCTTTGGCAGATATAGTTACAGGTTTGCTATCTAAGTATTTGTAACCACTCTGTTCTTCCAATACTTTTTGCATCATATAAGACGTCGCACCACCTGGCACATCTTCGTCCATAAAGATGACACGATTGGTCTTTTTTAAACTCTCTACAATGCGGCTTTCTAAATCAAAAGGAAGTAAAGTTTGAACATCAATCAATTCAACGGAGATACCCTTTTTCTCCAACATCTTGATACCTTTTTTCGCAATACGAACACAAGAGCCATAAGTTATTAAAGTAACATCTGTACCTTCTTGTAGAACTTCTGGCACACCTAATGGTACCGTAAATTCTGTCAAATTCTTAGGTTGTTCCTCTTTCAAGCGATAGCCATTCAAGCACTCTACGACGATAGCAGGGTCGTTACTTTGTAGCAAAGTGTTGTACATACCTGCTGCCTGTGTCATATTGCGCGGTACACACATGTACATACCACGTAAAGAGTGAATCATCATACCCATTGGCGAGCCCGAGTGCCAAATCCCTTCTAAACGGTGTCCACGCGTACGAATAATTGCTGGTGCCTGCTGCTTGCCACCACTACGGTAACGCAATGTCGCCAAGTCATCCGTCAAAGGCTGCAAACCATAGATTAAGTAATCCAAATATTGAATTTCTGCAATCGGACGCAAACCACGCATCGCCATACCTATCGCCTGTCCCATGATAGACCACTCACGGATACCCGTATCAAAAACACGTTGCTCTCCGTATTTTTCCTGCATATTTGCAAAGCCCTGGTTCACATCACCGATATGACCAACATCTTCTCCAAAAGCAAAAATACGAGGGTCATTACCCAATTTAGCATCAAAAAAGGCATTTAGAATTTCATAGCCATTTTTGATTTTCGGTTTAGCATAAAATTCTTTTGGCACGACAGGAATGCGCAAAGCTGACTTTTCAGAAGCATCATATAAGTCCGTGTGAAAACGACGGTCAGCCGTATCATAAGCAGCATTAATGAAATCTTGTAAATCGTCAATAGCATCATTACTCTCTCCTAATACTGCGTATTTTGCACGTTTCGCAATCGTTACAATCTCATGAAATAACGGAGAACGTAAAGTCGTTAATTCTTTGACATATACTGCAACAGACTCTTTATCAGTAGTTTGTGCTTCTACACGTTGTAATATTTCTAATGCTTTAATGCGGTCCGCTTTGTTTGGTGTACTAAATGCTTCCCATGCGCGGTCACGACATTCGCGCACATATTTTTTCGTCTCTGCTCTGGTCTTTAGTAATTCTTTTTCTGTGGCAATTCCTTCCTTTATCATCCATTCTTGCATCACTTTGATACAATCATGGTCTTTTTCCCATTGCAACCTTTCAGGAGTCTTATAACGCTCATGAGAACCAGAAGTCGAGTGACCCTGTGGCTGAGTTACTTCGTCAATATGCAGTAGGCAAGGAATATGTGTACGACGGCTTTTTTCCACCGCTTCACTGTATAAATTACGCAAAGCAGCATAATCGTGTGCTTTTTCGTAATAGATTTCCATACCTGTCCCGTCTGCTTCAATCTGAAATCCTGCCAGTGCTTTACTGATACTTGCTTTTGTGGTTTGGTATTCTTTTGGAACAGAGATACCAAAACCATCATCCCAAACGCTAACAACCATCGGTACTTGCATAACACAAGCCGCGTTCATTGTTTCCCAGAAAATACCCTCGCTCGTACTGGCATCACCAATGGTTACGAAGGTAACTTCATCACCATTTTTAGAGAATTCTGTGCTGTCATGTAATTCTTGGCTTTCGCGATATTTGCGAGAGGCGAAGGCAAGACCCAAGCCGCGCGCCATTTGTCCAGCAGTACTAGAGATGCCTACTGATGTGTTTTTTTGGTCGATGTGACTAATCCAATTACTATTTTCATCAATAGCCGCAGTCGTATAGTGACCCGTCATCTGACGACCTTTTGCAAATGGGTCGTTTTCACTATCAGCATATAATTGAGCGAATAAATCTTCTACTTTTGCAATACCCAGAGCGAGCATGATAGTTTGGTCACGATAATAGCCAGAACGCCAATCTCCATTTTTAAATGCGCGAGCCAAAGCAACCTGAGGGACTTCTTTACCGTCACCTGTAATTCCAAATTTTGCTTTACCAGTCAACACTTCTTTTCGGGCCAGAAGGCTAAATTCACGACTAATGCAGCAAATTTGGTAGTCTTGCAAAGCTTCTTCTTTAAAAGACATTTTAGAGTCTGAATCAACAATAGCGAAATTAAGGTCAGTCGTGTTTTTCATCGGCGTAGCTAAAGATTAAGTTGAAATGAGCTGTAAGCATAGCACATTTCTGGTTTATTAATAATTCGGTCGTACTGTTTTTTTAAGGGTAAAATACACGGTTTTTTAAGGCATAGTTGAAATTTAATTCTGAAATGGATGTGGTGGATATTTCAATTGAAAAAAATAAAAATATTTTTAAAATTGATTTTCGAAATTAAATTTTATTAAGTCGTGTTTGCTTATTGCAAAAATAAATAAAATTTGGTTTAAATCCAAAAAGCCGAATATGTTTTTTATAGAAAAAGCAACTAATGGACGATTTCCAAATTACATTTATATATTATATAATACAGGAAAAGTCGCAATTTGTTTAGTCGGGAAGAAATGAAAAGCGGGAAAATATATGAATTGTATATTTGCCCATTATTTGAGTAAAATCAAGATAGCTCCAATTGCAGTGACCGTAAGCAAGAATCTACGATAGTTTTGCTCACTAAACATTCCTACTAGTTTAGTCCCTATCCAAAATCCAAGAATCACAAAAGGAACGAGATAAGCGTCTATTCTTAAAGTTTCCATGTTTATTGTTTCCCAAGAGAAGACATGAAAAGGGATTTTGAAGATATTGATAATGAAAAAGACCCAAGCGGCAGTACCTATTATTTCATTTTTTGGCAGTCGTGTGGCAAGAAAATATAGGTTGGCAAATGGACCAGCCAAGTTACCAACCATTGTCGTAAAACCAGCAGCAAAACCAATCGTACTGCTATATCTTCTGTCTTTTATGGACAGTTTTTTCCCTCGATACTCAGACCAAAACATATAAGCTGTACTTCCTAAAATAATGACGGACATCCATTTTTTGAAAGTTACGTCATCCCAATCTTTTCCTATATATGTAGCAACGATAACTCCAATTATCATGGCTGGTAAGAATTGGAATAGATATTTAATTTTTACATGTTTTTTAAAGTAGACAACGGCTAAAATATCACCAACAACAAATAGAGGAACAAGAATACCTACAGAGTTTTTTGCACCATAAACTAGTGCTGTCAAAGCAACCGTAAAAACGCCCATACCCTTTAAGCCGCCTTTCGACATACCAACCAAAATTGCTGCTAAAAAACCAAATGCCATTGTATAATCCATATTGTTTCTAATTTTCGAGCGAAAGAAAGGTAATTTTTGTGAGATTTGTCGTCTTTGACATTTTAATTAGTGAACGAAAGGTCTATATTTGTTCGAAGTAAAAACTTTCTAAGTGGAAAATAGTCCTATTAAAACACCAGATTAGATAGGACAAGCCACTCAAGTAAGAGAGCAAAGCTAAATGTATTTTTGCCCTCTTACCTACACACATCAATTAAAATAAATGGAACTTTCAAACCTTAAAAATAGAGTCAATAACTACAAAGCAATAGTATTAAATACACGCGCTTATCGCGAAAAATGGAATACTAGCTTACGCGACTCTATCATAGAGACACTAACAAAAATATCAGCAGAGACGGGGTTAGATGCGTCAATTGATACGAAGTCTGATTTTGAAAACTTAGAAGCAATCGTCTTCTCTCTCGGAGATGTGAAAAGTGGAATGTATCAAGAAGTAAGTGATAATATTAAACGCCATCTAATCAAGCACAATGGCTCATTGGTATACCAACAGCTTTTTAATGGTAAGATAATGGTTGTCATCAATTTTCCTTTTATCGAAAATTATGGACAGCCGCAGCCACCAAAAACACTGGCTATTTATCGTCCAGATGAATTACAAGAGCCATTTTTCGTGCGTCACGTAGAAGAGTTAATCGCTAACATCACCTTGTGGGAAGATTACGATGATGATGAGCCGATGCCAAATCCTAATCAGCGGATTGGTTTTAAGGTGAATTTTGACCAAGAGTAATTTGGTTACTAATTACTGGTTATTTTGAAACTACTTACACTGTATTAACTGTATGTAAGTGTTCCAATAGACAAGATTAGACTTTATTCCAGAATGTGTTGTACGCATTGGAAAAATACATTTTAAGGCTTACAAAATGTTTTGGAATAAAGTCTATTACACAAGATTTTCTTATCCATGATTTAAAGTGTACTAAGAAATATTGGATTTTGGACAGAAGATATTAGACCTTAGACTTAAAAACATGTAAAATAATAGTAATTGTATTACTTTGAAAATCAAATGCTTAAATAAGTTATTTTACTACATTCTAATTGTTTTGTCTAAAATCTAACGTCCAACATCTTTCGTCCACAGTCCAAAAAAGAAATAGTGAGTTAAGAAGAAATAGTATCTTGTATAATCTCGTTAATCCTGTTTAATAACATTAATTTTTCAGATAAGCTTCTGCTAGGCTACCCATACCTATATAAACAAGACCGATGAAAAAGACACTCCAACTCTTCCTTTTTCTCCTTCTCTCGCATAGCGCTTTCGCACAAACTCATAGTGTGAAAGGACAAATAATTGACGCCGAATCTGGCGAAACTATTATTGGTGCAAATATTTCTTTAGTCGCTGATAGTCAGTTGGTTAAAGTTATTTTTGTTGCCAATGAGCAGGGCACGTTTACTTTTGAAGATGTTAAGAATAATCTTTACCAGTTAGAGATTTCCTATGTTGGTTATACGCCTTATATCCAAGATTTTGAGATGAAAGGAAGTGACATTGACTTGGGTAAGATTAAGCTAAAAGAGGGCATTAATCTACCAGAAATCCAAGTAACAGAACGCATAATCAATATCGAAATCATAGGAGATACTACACAAATCAATGCTGCGGCTTACAAAGTTTTATCTGATGCGAATACGAGAGATTTAATACAAAAGATGCCCGGTATTGAAATAATAGACGGCGTTATTTATGCTCAGGGCGAGGTAGTTAAGGAAATACTCGTAGACGGAATACCTTTTTTTAGGAATAACCCTAATGCTACCGTACAGAATCTACCTGCTGAAATGGTAGACAAAGTACAAATCTATGAACGAGAGGTAACATTTGGAGCTGCAAGTGGGGCAGCGGAAGATACCGAAAAAGTGATGAATATTGGTTTGAAAAAGGATAAAAAGAAAGGAGATTTTGGAAAACTGTATGGTGGCTATGGAAATGATAAACGCTATCAAGCTGCGGGTTCTGTGAATACGTTTAAAAATAAAAGACGGATTACGCTGACAGGGTCATCTAATAACATTGATAAAAGTGATTTTTTAGGAGGAGATAAAAGTGGTAAAGGAGGTAGTGGTATCGTAACGGAAAATTCTACGGCTATTAACTACAACGATAATGCAATCAAAGATTTAGAAATTTATGCTAGTTATAATTTTGGTCAGGGCAAAGAAACAGAGATAGAATTACTCAATCGGCGTTTTTTTAACGATGACTTTGAAGAAAGTTATGAAGAACAGACAAATGCGAATGACAAATGGCTAGAGCACCGTTTTAGTGGCGGAATTAAGTATAAAATGAATGAGCGAAATAACTTTGAACTTGTACTGACTCAAAAATATTCTGACAATAGTAATAGTACATTTTTCTCTGGTAAGACCATTTCTGACGGCATCGTTTTGAGTCAAACATCTACAGATATAGAGCAGAAAAATAGCGTCAGGAGTGGAAACACTATCTTTAATTGGACACATAAATTTGCTAAAAAAGGGCATGGTATAAAAACGAGTCTCTCTGTCCCCAGAAATGTAAGACAAGCGAATAAGTTGTTTGCCTCTGAAAATATTTTTGGTGGAGTTGATATAGATACGATGCGCATCCAGCAGACCGAAACCTCAGATAATAATGGAAGGAATGTTTATTTTACGATAAATTATTATCGACCAGTAGGTAAGAATGGAAAGCTGAACCTGAAGTATAACTTTCGTCAAGTTCTAAGCGAAACAGACCGAGAAACACTCGATTTTAATAGCCAAACGGATAAATATGATTTTTATAATCGAGACTTAAGTAATGTTTTTGAGAGTAACTATCTGTTGCATGAATTGACTCCAGAGTACAAGCATACCTTAGGGAAATGGACTTATATAGCTAAGGTAGGTTTACAGAAAGTGAAATTCGTAAATCGACAATCTGTTCCTGAAGTTGCAGATTTTACGCAAGGAAATCTGAGATATTTACCAACTATTATTATGAAATACAAGCCTGGGAAAGGAAAAACGGCGAGTATTACCTATTCTTCAAGCACCAAAGAACCTAGTCTGCGACAACTTCAAAATGTAATCAACAATAGTAATCCGCTACAATTGAAAATAGGAAATCCTGACCTCAGACAGTCAGTGTCGCATCGCGTCAGGGCTAACTGGCGAACGGCAAACTCTGCCGAAGGCAAATCTTTATCATGGAGTGCGAGCTATAGTTTAGTGAATAATTACTTAGGGAAGCGCATACAGTTTGTTCGAGAAGAGGGTGTTTTTTTGAATGGTAAGGAATTAGCAACGGGTACGCAGCTGACACAGTATGTTAATTTGGACGGAAATTGGAATGCGAACACATCTTTACTGTATAGTTTTCCATTTGACTTGGTAAAGTCAAATGTGAGTATTTCTATGCGAGGAGGCATGAACCAAAGACCTACGATTATCAATGAAACATTGAATTTTTCGCAAAGCAAAACTGCTGGTATGCGTTTGACTTTAAATAGTAATATTAGTGAACAAATTGATGTTAATCTATTTTCTACTAGTAGTTACAATGTGGTGGGAAATACCGCGCGACCTGATAGAAATACACGTTATCTTAAGCAAAAAACTGAATTTAGATTTAACTGCATTTTTGGTAAAGGCGTTGTTTTTAGGACAAATGTTGAGCATTTTTATTATGGAAATTCGGGAGAAGGATTTGACCCCAATTACCTGATTTGGAATATGAACATCGGAAAGAAAGTCTTTAAAAATCAGCTTGGAGAAGTCAACTTAGCAATCTTTGATATTTTAAATCAAAACAATAGTCTGTCTCGTAAAGTCAGTGATATTTATCTCGAAGACAGACAGAGAAATGTGTTACAACGCTATCTTTTACTGAGTTTTAAATATGAATTAAGAGTTTATAAAGACTAAAACGTTTTAAAGACCAAAACAAAAAACAGCATCCAACCACAAGAGTTAGATGCTGTACCTTTTTAGCCAATGTTATCTTCTTCAGGATGAAGAAGGGTTTCAAATTAAGATAATATATTATGTATTTCTTACATATAATTCAAAGTTAAATGTTCTAATGTGCAAAAGAAAAGAAAAAAAGAGTAGGGATTAAGTGAATAAAGTTTAATTTTATGCTGTTTTAGATATGAACTATCTGTATATCAGCTTTTTATGAAAATATTTTATGAAAGGATATGATATGAACAAAAGATAGATTAATATTATAAATATGAATTCTATAAAGATATATCGGCTAATAAAATCAATGAGCAGTGCAGAAAAACGTCATTTTCATCAAACAGTACGAGGTGGAAAGGATGCAAAGTATGTACAGTTGTTTACGAGCATCGCTAAACAAAAAGTCTATCAAGAAGATATTCTCATCAAAAAATTTGGCTACGAAGACAGTCCAAATAATTTTGCTGCTGCAAAAAATCAACTATTTAAGTTAGTTCTTAAAAGTTTAAGAGAGTTTTCATCTCATGTTAGTGACTATCAAAAAATATTACGCTATCTAAAAAATATTGAAATATTAGAGTCTCGTGGCTTAAGTGCCGAAGCATTGAAAGCGACCAAAAAAGCTAAAGTAATGGCTCTGCAAAATGATTGGGGCATATTTATTTTACTAACCGAACACTGGGAGCAGATGCTCTCTTCTTCTTCTGAGTTTCCAGTAGAACCTATCATACCTTCATTAGGACATTCTATTGATATTCGCCAGCAGTATAAGTTGCTGTATAAGCGAATAAGTCATGATAATCTACTTTACAGCAGCTTTAATTATCAAAGGAGTCCAAATCATTGTTATCCTGAGATAGTCGGACATGAACTAATGCAGGACGATTCTAATTTGACTTGTGAGACTGCAAGATGGTATTTTTGTTTAATTAAAATTGAGTGCTGTCGGAGTTTACGACATACCGCAGAATCATCGAAATGGGCGAAAAAAATGCTTCGAGTTCAACAGCATATGAAATCTAATGGGTTTTATAATAAAGGTTGGAAATTAAAAGGAGTTTATGAGTACTTACTAGCACTATTAGAAAATTATGAAATCGACCAACTTTTAAAAGATTTTCATCTAATAAAGGACTTAGAATGTCCTGCACATAGAACAGATTTATTACTAGCTAAAACCAGAGATACTTTAGTATTAGAAACTTACTTCTTAATTATCTCTGATAAGTCGAAAAAGACTTTAAAGCAACTGGTTAAGGATGTAGAAGAGTATTTTTTTAAGATAAATAAAGCACATTTACACAACAATGACCTGATACTAATTGCAGGACTTCAGTATCTTTTTTATGCAAGCAGACAAGATGACATGTCAGTCAAGTGGGCGGTTTTGTTTGAACAATATGCTGACCGTAAAATCCACATTAAAAACTATATTGGCTCTAAGGTTATGAGCTTACTTTCACATTATGGTTTGGGTAATGATATTTATATAAGGAATACGCTACCAACTCTAGAGCGATTTATCAAAAAGCACAATCGCCTCAACTCTGAGTATGTTTTTCTTTTTAGAGCTCTCAATAAATTACTAGATGCGCAGACAAAAAAGGAAAGGGAAAGTTTACTGCGTGATTTTAAGTCGGATATGAAAGCCCTGCAAAAAACGAATCGAAAGAATCATTTATTGTCTGCACAAAGTTTAATGGTCTGGGCAGATAATTGTTTGAATAACAAGGCTTTCTTAGATATAAATAGACAATTATTCGCGCCTGACCTACCGTAGAAATATAGTACAGACACCTCTCTTCATTGTTACTAATGAGGGGAGGTCTAGAGTGCTAAGTAGTAAGTCAAGCTAATTGTGATATGTTCGCGTGTGAGTATTTTTTGTCTGCTTTGGCTTTAGAAATCGACTATAGCCGTAGCTACATGAGAATTTTCAAAGTGAAAGCAGGCGAGAAATTATTCACGCCAACTTATCATAATTTGTTTGACTTACTACTAAGCAACGTGGTAGAAATAGATTTAGAATTTTGGGAAAGAGATTTCGTTCTCAGTTTGGGCTCCCGAGCAAAGCGTCGGGACAAGTTTTGAAAACCGCGTATACCGCGTTCCGAGTATCGGAAGCCTAGCTAAATAAGGATTTTCAAAGTATGAACGAAGTGGTGCGTAGCAAAAATGATTTAGTAAATCATTTT
>CALDUB010000344.1 GCA_937923465.1 uncultured Saprospiraceae bacterium | reverse complement strand
TCGCGTTGAGTTTCCTCACAAAAGTTAACAGGCATTTTGAAAATGACTGTTAACGGAGGGCGTCGGGCAAATCTAAAGTGCTATTCTTATACTTTACCAAATTTGGATAAAGCCCTTTCCCGTTTTTATTCTCTTCATGAAATTTGATGAATGCAGATAATGGTTTCTCATCCTCACTGCTAAAAAGTTTAACAACAGGCTCGGTAAATAAATGCACTGGGTAACGGTCATCTTCAAGATGCCCGTTACCTATTACTTCGATATTTGCGGAATTTCCTGTAAAGTTAACAGGCTCTTTGGAAGAGACTGTTAACGGGATATGTAGATACCTGTTATAAGAAGTGTGCGGCCAACTAGTATACTCTTTCCCTAATTTATGATGAATGCCATTGTGATGAATATACAAAAGCATGTAACGAAAATGCTCAGCATCTTTGATAACTACACGCTTAAATTTATCTTGAAATAAGTTTCCAATCCTATCATTTTGCTTATTAAACGCTCCCACATAACTACGGAAAAGTCGCTGATATTGACTGATAACGAAAGTATTGTAGTCTATTTCCCCTTGTAAAAATGCAAAAGATTTTTTAGTGTTCTCTGTTTTGATGATTTCTCGAATTTCATTAGTTAAGGGTTTACATTTTGCTAAGAAATGAAAATGATTTGGAATAAGGGCATAGGCATAAGCTGCCATATAGTCACCTAAATACTTCTGCCACTGTTGTAAGAAATATTGATAATTTTCTTCTGACTTGAATAGCTTTTCTCCACTTATACAGCGATTATAAATGTGGTAACAGCCGTCTTCTATGAATTCTGCGTAGTAGGGTTTTCTCATGGTAATTGGTTTTAGTAGTTTTTTGGAGGGAGTTAACGGGCATCTTGGAGATGACCGTTAATTTGGTGTAGTATTGGACAAATCTAGTGAATTTCATACAATTTAACAGCTACTGATATGTTTTTTACCACTTATTCAAGCAAATACAAACCCAATGAGAAACAAAAAAGCATTCCTAATTTTCCTCACACTATTCCTTTTTACAACCCACATCCAAGCCAACGAAGGCGGTAAAATAATGGCGGGATTTTACATGTTGATGATGATATTCATGGGCATTGGAATTGCTATTGTATTATGGCTCATTATTTCGATAATCAAGTCTTTTAGGAAGAAATGAACAAGTGTCTTTACCTAAGCTTCCATATTTATCTTTTCATATTAAAATGTTTTTCTAAATAATTTATTCTCGTAAGTCATTCATTGTCAGTTATGTAAGATTTGTTTCGAAACTTATTTTTCACTGCGCAAATAGACTGCGCATACCTCGCCCTATCTTTGCAATGTCAAAAGAGACAAACAAACTTGAAATAAAAGTTGGTACTAAACAGAGTAATTCTGTTAAGTACTTATAAATAAATCGGCAGCTTCCTGTCGAATAGTTTCGGCTATAAAAATAAACCCAGTAATGGGGCTAAAGTGGACAATCAGGTAACTGATTGCTGCGATGTATTTCATTTCGGTGCAATGCATTTGAGGAGGCAAGATGACAAGTATGCTGCATCATGGGATTCGATAGGGGCTTGAAAAAGTATATTGATGAAGTGAGCAGTATGGAGAAAGACACATATTTCTCCATTGAGGTGTAAAAGCCAAGATGTTACGAGACTTGGAAATGAGAATTTTCAAATATATCTAACATGGTCTTAACAGACTGAAGAAGAATCATTAGGCAATGACTTTAGAAGAAATCTTATCGGGTTTTTGAGAGAGTTGCGGTCATTTTATTATGGATATATGCTCTCTTGTTTGCCCAACAAACAGGCTAGTGGGAACTTGACTAAAGTGGAGCAAGCATTCATAATAAAAGGTAGACAGAGATGTTTACAGAATTGGGTGAAGTATTCTGTCCTTCAAAAGAGGATGGAGCTTCAGGTAGTCCACCCAATTCGTTGTATGTGTCAAAATGCGGCTTGATTGTCGCACTTTTCAAAAAAGCAAAAGTGACTGCTCGATTATTCAGTAAATCGCAAACCTCTTATGAAATAGAGAGAGATGAAGTCAGCCTGCAAGGCTCTTCAGTACTGAGAAAGTTGCTACTTACAATTTCGCGATTGTTTGACTGCCCGCAAGGCAGAGTAGAGGACGAGTATCGGTTAAAATGAATAATCGTTAGGATTGGTTACCCCAAGTAACTTGCGTTGAGTTTATACCTATCGAAAGATAGGTGGATAAGGAGTAAACCTGTAATAAGGAATAAAACTCCGAAAGTAAACTCGTTAAAGGTATAATCTCAGCCTTTTGATGCCTTGACCTGTAGTGGGTTTGGGCATTTTTTTTTTGCTAGCTTGTAATGCTAAAAACTACCGCGACACAAAATACATCCTAACCTCTCCCAAGTTTTTGACAGGAAGTTTGCCCCGTTGTTCCGTTTTAAAATCATCCTTGATACAATCGTAAGTATTTTGAGAAATATTGACCTTGCCGACTTCACCAGCAGTCTCCAACCTAGCGGCTATATTAACTGTATCTCCCCATATATCGTAAGCAAATTTCTTTGTCCCAACGACACCTGCCACTATCGGACCTGTATGTATACCGATGCGTGCTCTAAATGCAGGTTTATTTTTTCGCGCTCGCTCGATATTCCATTCTTTTAAGAAAACTTGAATATCTAAAGCTGCATTTATTAAATCCTGAGGATGTCTAGATTTAGTTTCTGGCAGCCCGCCAGCACACATATAAGCATCCCCAATCGTTTTAATTTTTTCAATGCCATAGTTGCCTACAATCGCATCAAACTCTTTAAAAACAGAGTCTAAATCCTCTACTAACTCTTGCGGAGAGAGTTGTTTCGCAATTTGACTGAACCCTTCAAAATCTGTGAATAAAACAGTTGCTTGTTCAAAGTGCTGAGGACTTGCTTTTCCTGTGTTTATGAGTTCAAGAGCTACTTTTTCAGGAAGGATATTGAGCAAAAGTTCATTGGCGCGTGCTTTTTCTTTAACGATTTGATTGTTCTTGTCCTCTAACTGATTACTATATTTTTTTGTCGCCCGATAGCGATAAAAGAGCCCTACTGCTAATAGTAAACCGATAATT
This sequence comes from uncultured Saprospiraceae bacterium, assembly GCA_937923465.1. Taxonomy (GTDB): domain Bacteria; phylum Bacteroidota; class Bacteroidia; order Chitinophagales; family Saprospiraceae; genus JAHDCG01. The sequence continues at coordinate 389 of CALDUB010000344.1, read as the reverse complement.
GCCAGTGCCAAAAAGAATCTACGCTGGGTTTTGGCTAAGTCCGCAAAAGCTGCTTGTTCTCTGAGTTCGGCACGCTGAGATTGTAATAAAAAGTCTTTAGACTGTAACTCTAGACTGTCCATCAGGTTGTCATAAGATAGGCTATCTAACAGACTTTTTTGACGCGCTAAAAGGAGGTCATTTTGTGTCTGCTGGAGAGAAAGTTGACTTATTGTCGCAGCCAAATCCTCTTGTTCAGAACTCATTTTTTCCAGTGCCTCGGTCATTTGTCGAGTCTGCGCGCGACTATTTTTAGCGGCATTACGACTTTGCTTAGTCGCCTTTTGGGCAGAAATATTAGCCTTTAAAAGAGCGATAGCGGCATTGTAAGACTCTACCTCTTTGCTACG
>CALDUB010000343.1 GCA_937923465.1 uncultured Saprospiraceae bacterium | reverse complement strand
GGTATTTGCTCAAACGGAGTAGAAACTTGGGATGGCTGTGACTGTGTAGCCGGTACGCCGCCAATCCTATGTGTAGACGATGGAGATTGTACCAATGGATTTGAAATGTGGAATGCAAACACTTGTGAGTGTGATGTAACGCCTGCTGTAGACGGTTGTACGAACCCAACAGCAACCAACTACAACCCTGCAGCAACTTGCGACGACGGGTCTTGTGAATTCCCTTGCCCAGACCCAGGAAATTGTGATGACGGAGATTGCGAAAATGGTGAAGAAACTTGGGATGGTGATTTATGTGAATGTATCGCAGGAATAGCACCTGTGGACCCTGGCTGTGATGACGGGGATTGCACTAACGGTATAGAAACTTGGGATGGTTGTAATTGTGTAGCAGGTACGCCGCCAACTCCATGTGTCAATGACGGCGATTGTACCAACGGATTTGAAATGTGGAATGCAAATACTTGTGAGTGTGATATAACACCCCCTGTAAATGGTTGTACAGACCCAACTGCAAATAACTACAACCCAGCAGCAACTTGCGATGACGGGTCTTGTGAATTTGACTGCCCTGACCCGGGTACTTGTGATGACGGAGATTGCGAAAATGGAGAAGAAAGCTGGGACGACGACCTGTGTGAATGTGTCGCAGGAATAGCACCTGTAGACCCTGGCTGCGACGACGGGGATTGCACCAATGGTATAGAAACTTGGGATGGCTGTGAGTGTGTAGCAGGTACGCCTCCTACTCCATGTGTCGACGATGGAGATTGTACCAACGGTTTTGAAATGTGGAATGTAAATACTTGCGACTGTGATATAACACCCCCTGTAAACGGTTGTACAGACCCAACTGCAAATAACTATAACCCCGCGGCAACTTGCGACGACGGGTCTTGTGAATTTGATTGCCCAGACCCGGGAACTTGTGATGACGGCGATTGCGAAAATGGAGAAGAAGCTTGGGACGACGACTTATGTGAATGTATTGCAGGAATAGCACCAGTAGACCCTGGTTGTGATGACGGCGATTGCACCAATGGTATAGAAACTTGGGACGGTTGTGATTGTGTCGCAGGTACGCCCCCTACTCCATGTGTCGATGATGGAGATTGTACCAATGGTTTTGAAATGTGGAATGTAAATACTTGCGACTGTGATATAACACCCCCTGTAAATGGTTGTACGAACCCAACTGCAAATAACTACAATCCTGCAGCAACTTGCGATAATGGTTCTTGTGAATTTGATTGCCCAGACCCAGGAACTTGTGATGACGGTGATTGTGAAAATGGAGAAGAAAGCTGGGACGGAGACTTATGTCAATGTATTGCAGGTACGCCCCCTACTCCATGTGTCGATGACGGAGACTGTACCAATGGTTTTGAAATGTGGAATGTAAATACTTGTGAATGCGATATAACATCTCCTGTAAATGGTTGTACAAATCCAACTGCAGCTAATTACAATCCTGTGGCAACTTGTGATGACGGGTCTTGCGAATTTGATTGTCCAGACCCTGGAACTTGTGATGACGGGGATTGCGAAAATGGTGAAGAAACTTGGAATGGTGACTTATGTGAATGTATCGCAGGTACGTCTCCAACTCCTTGTGTGAATGACGGTGACTGTACTAACGGCTTCGAAATGTGGAATGTAAATACTTGTGAATGTGATATAACGCCTTCTGTAAATGGTTGCACAAATCCAACGGCAACTAACTACAATCCTGCAGCAACTTGCGATGACGGTTCTTGTGAATTTGATTGCCCTAATCCAGGTACTTGCGATGATGGAGATTGCGAAAATGGTGAAGAAACTTGGGATGGTGACTTATGTGAATGTGTAGCAGGTATAGCACCTGTAGACCCTATCTGTGACGATGGGGATTGCACCAACGGTATAGAAACTTGGAACGGTTGCGACTGTGAGACATCGCCTGTCGACTGTAATAGTGGTCCTACATCTATAGTAAACTGTGATGATAATAATCCTAATACTGCAAATGATGTCGAAACAATTTTAGATTGTGACGGAAGTGTGTGTGTACCTTGTGAAGGAATAGTATGTAACATCATCGCTATTATTCCTCAGCCAAGTTCTACCATAACTTGTGGAAACTTGGAAGAAGGTATTACCTTAGAAGGAACAGGTTCTACTACAGGAACAGATATTAGCTATGAATGGATTTTCAACAGTCAAACTATTGGTGCAGCTCTAACTATAGAAATATTTGACGACGGCGTCTATACTTTACAGGTAACAGATAATGCCACAACTTGTACGAACTCAGTAGATATCAATATAACAATAGAAGAAGTACTACTAGACCCGCAGATTGATATTCTCCCTGTGAGCTGTCCTGGTCAAAACGATGGCAGTTTCCTTGTCTCAAATGTTCTCGGTGGTGCACCACCCTATCTTTATTCTTTCAACTCTAATACTTTTAGTGTAGATAGTTTATTTGAAAATCTTGCTCCAGGTGAATATGATTTATCTGTTCAGGATGCAAATGGCTGTGAAACGACTGTAACTGTTAAAATTTTAGAAGCTAATTCTTTCTATGTGACTTTAGGTGATGACGAAGAAATTAGATTGGGAGACAGTATCGAGTTAACGGCAGTAAATAACTTTGATGTAGATACAATCATCTGGAGATTTGACGAAAGTTTGAGCTGTATGGATTGTCCAAATCCTACTGTTCTTCCTCTTGTTTCCACTGCTTACTCTGTTACAATTACAGATATTAGTGGCTGTAGTCTTAGCGACCAAATAACCGTCTTTGTGAACGGAGAAAAGAATATTTTTATTCCTACCGTATTTTCGCCTAACAATGATGGTATTAACGATAAACTTGTCATTAATGCAGGTTCTGATGTGAGTGTGATAAGTAGTTTTATGATATTCGACCGTTGGGGTAAAGAATTATACTCTGAGTCAAATTTCCTTCCAAATGACGATAATTTTGGTTGGGATGGCTTACTGGATGGAACGGAAGTACAATCTGGTATCTATATTTACTTTGCAGAAGTGCTGTTTGTAGATGGAAGAACAGAAATCATCCGTGGAGATATCACAGTTTTAAGATAATATCTTTCGTTTTTTGACAAATCCCCCCGCGTTGCGGGACAAGCAGTGATTGAGAAAAATAAGAGTTCAAAACTCAAGCGAAATTTGAGCTTCTTATTTTTTTACAATCACATTTCACTGCTTGTCCCGTGCAACGGGAGGATTTGTCAGAGAACCATATCTTTTAGTATACTATAAACGAATTTAACTAAGTGCGCAAGCATTTCTAATAAAAAATAATGAAAAAAATCTCTTTAATTTTATCTCTTTTCATAGCAACAGTTGGATATGCTCAAATAACACCAATTGACTTTGAAAGCTCAATAACTACTGAAAATTTCATAGATTTTGACGGAGGTATAGCAACAGTCATCGCAAATCCACAGTCAAATGGTATCAACACTAGTGCAAATGTCGCACAGATAGTACGGAATGGTGGCGAAATCTGGTCAGGCAGCAAAATTTCATTGGCTGAAAATCTTGACTTTTCTTCTTTCAATGTACTCTCTATGAAAGTATTTACAACTGCACCTGTCGGAACAGTGGTTAAATTCAAACTAGAAGGTAATGGGCAAACAGAACGAGATGCATTAACGACTGTCAGCAACGAATGGGAGACTTTGACTTGGGATTTCACAGGACAGCCTGCGGATTTCAGTGACTTAGTATTTATGTTCGATTTTGGAAATGTTGGTGATGGTTCTATTAATTCTACTTTCCTTTTTGATGATGTAGAGCAACTATTCGGCGGTGCTCAGATTGATTGGCCAACTACATTTGAAGGAAATGGGATTAACTACACCACAACTGACTTTGGTGGAAATATTTCCTCTTTAGTAGCTGACCCAACAAATCCTAGTAATACAGTAGTACAGGCTATTAAGACTGTTGATGCTGCAACTTGGGCAGGTACAACGATTGGTACACCAGCAGGTTTTGCGACAGATATACCTCTTACTTTAACGGACTCTAAAATGTATGTAAAGGTTTGGTCACCAGAAGCAGGAACACCAATCCGCTTAAAAGTAGAAGACTCTAATGACCCTACACATACTTGTGAAACGGAAACAAATACAACACTTACTGGCGAATGGGAAGTCTTAGAATTTGATTTTCTAAATCAAGCACCAGGTACAGAATTATTAAGCATTGGTTTAGGTATGGGTTGGACATACAATATGGCGTCTATATTTTTCAACTTTGGTACAGACGGTCCTGCCGCAGGAGAGAAGACTTACTACTTTGACAATGTTAACTTTGGCGAAGCTCTTTCTCGTATTGATATTATTGAAATTGCAGGACTTCAATCTTTTCCAAATCCAACAAGTAATGAATGGACTATTTCTACTGATAATCAAAAGATGACATCTGTTCAAGTATTTGATATGCAAGGTAAGCTATTGTTTTCGGCACAACCAGAAGGCTCATCTGTAAGTGTAAATGCTGCAAATTTCATTGCAGGTATTTACGTAGCACAAGTTTTCACAAAAGAAGGAATGGCGAGTATTAAGCTTGTCAAGGAATAATCTCTTGTAAAAATTCTCTTTGTAAAAAAAAAGCTGCAAATGACTTATCGTCATTTACAGTTTTTTTTGTTTTAGGTGTATAAGAGTAATAATGGGAATAAGCAGTAAAAGGAAAAAACAGGAGAAATTTAACTTTCTCTCTGCTTTTATCCAATGGTTAGCCGATGCTTTTTGGGGTTATCGACTTTTTTGGTTTGTGAGGCTATTAACAGGTAATTTAAAACATAAAAATAATGTAAAAAAAAGTAGTATTAGCCTTCAATTTAAATTCAGTGTTTATTGGTTCAAATTCGGTTAGTTTCATTTTATATCCTGTATTTGAGCTTTTTTTCGAACACTTGTAAGTACCTTTGTTTTAAGAACGATATTTCAGTTCTATGCACTTGAGAGTAAAAATTATGGTTCTCCGTCAAATCGTGTGAAAGTGACATGAAAAAAATAAAAAGCTAAGCATTTATTTGATTTTAGCTTTTCATTTTTTCCTGTCACACGATTTGACGGAGAACGAAAATTATTTTTCATCACTACTAAATTTCGATGACTAGAAATGGTTACATACTAATATTATTCTGCCTTTTCTCTTCCCTCCTACTTGGTCAAGAGCATAACCGTTCACCTTTAGAAGATGTATCCAACTCTACTGCTCTTTTTTTTATAGACTCAACGAATCAGATTCAGATATCTGATGTACAAAAATCTACAGATTTCCAAGTTTTGTTAACCTCTTTAAATGTGAAGCCTAAACATCCTGTTTGGCTAAAACTAGAGTACGACGAGCAGCAAATTAACTCCGATATTTCTTACATTTCTATAGGAAATTTTGACCGAATCGAAATGTATATAAGTACAGATGAAGGAAAAATACAAAAGATTGTCAACGGTCGTTTAGTACCTCTAGAAGAAAAGATTTTTAATAGCTTCCCGATACATTTTCCTTTTTCATCCGCCTATGCTGGTAAGACAATTTACTTTAAAATCAGCCATAAAAATCCGTTAGCACAAGAAACGGTATCCATAGATTTTCTAACTGCTAGTAAAAGAAACTCTCTACTCAGTCAAGACTTAGCTCGACACAACAAAGCCACTCTACTGACGGGTGGCATTATTGGATTATTTCTGATTTTTTTGTTTTTCTCAGCAATGGCATTTATTCTGACAAGAAAGAAATACTACATTTTCTATACAGTCTATATCATTGCCAATTTGATTTTCTTATTAGTTTCGGCAGGAAGATTTTCTAATCTCAATCTCTTTTTCTCTGATTATCCTAATTTTCTAGTAAAATCTGAGCCTCTTTTACTAGCTACAATAAGTATTGGCTATAATTTATTTTTGAAAAAATTCATTGCAGCGACTAAAAAAATCAAATGGTTAGACATTGTTCTTACAGGGTTTATCATCTATGAACTGTGCCTTTTTGCTGGAGATTCTTATTTAAAAGAAACCTTTAATCATAATTATTTCACTTATAAATTACATGAAATTGGCTTAATTCCGATGGTTTGTGTCACGCTTTATTTCTTATTTAATCTTTTTAAAACAAGCAACCGTCCTCTCATAATAACGAGTGCTTTACTATTCATTTTACTGTGGATTGTGCCTGCGTTATATGTGATTTCTCCCTTGGGCGAAAATCAGACTTTCTTCCTAAATCCCAATATGCCTTTTCATTTATTGATGATTGCCGAACTCATTTTCTTTACTTTAATCTTAGCGAATGAAGAATATCAAGCTAAAATGAAGCAACAAAAAGAAAAGGTAGTTATGGAAAATCAACTTTCAGAACTCGAAAAAGCAGCTTTACAGGCACAAATGAATCCACATTTCATTTCCAATTGTCTGACTTCAATCCAAAGTTTTGTTTTAAAAAATGACCGAAAAAAAGCGACTGTATATCTAAGTAAATTTGCACGTCTGGCGCGTCTAAATTTAGATGCATCTGTAAATGGAAAGGTATCAATAGCGGAAGAAGTCGAATTATTGGACAGCTATTTGGCTTTAGAAAAACAGCGCTACAACGAGTGTTTTGATTATGCTATTTCTGTTTCAGAAGATTTGGCTGCCGAGAAGTATTCTCTTCCTCCTTTGCTTGTCCAACCTTATGTTGAAAATGCTGTTTTGCACGGGGTTGGAGATAAAAAAGAGGATGGGCTTATAGAAATTATTTTTTCAAAACAAGAAGATTCTCTTATCGTCAAAATCAAAGATAATGGCATCGGTTACAAAAAGTCAGAAAGTAAAAAAAGAACAAACAATCACAAATCTATGGGAATGTCTATCACACATCGTAGATTAGAGTTTTTTGGTAGAGGAGAGAAGGTAACAATTCGTGATTTATCAGAAGAGAACTCGTTAAATGAGGGAACTGAGGTAACCGTAAATTTGAAATTAACAGCTCATGTTTAAGCTAAAAGTTGTCATAATAGATGATGAAATGAACGCTCGCGATGCTCTCAAAGGGATACTAGAGGTTTTCTGTGAAGAAGATGTCGAGGTCTTAGGTGAAGCAGATAGCGTAACTACTGCCAAAGCATTGATTAATAAAGTGCATCCAGACTTAGTTTTTCTAGATATAGGACTAGGTAAGGAGCATGGCTTTGATGTGATAAAAGACTTTGCTAGTCCGAATTTTCAAGTCATTTTTGTGACAGGAGATAATAATTTTGCTGTGGATGCTTTTCGAGTAAATGCTGTTGACTATTTGCTAAAACCATTAATTCCAGATGATTTGGTCGCTGCTATCGATAAGGTTATTCGTCTAAGAGAAAAGAATAATATTCAAACTCACTTGCAGGATATTGCCTCTGCTTTGCCTAAAAACGAAGAAGATAAAATTTTAATCCCTACTTCAGAAGGAATGCATCTTGTTGATATTGAAAAAATAATGAATATTGAAGGGGAAGGAAGCTATTCTACTTTGTTTATAGAGGATGAAAGCAGTAGCATTGTAGCTTCAAAAAACTTGATGCATTATGAAAAATTACTAAATTCTTCACAATTTTTCCGTGCACACCAGTCACATCTCGTCAATCTAAATTATATCAAGACCATTTTACCGACAAAAAATAGCATTAGTCTCAAAAATGGCAGTGAAATTCCTCTCTCCCGCTTAAAAAAGAAAGAATTAACAGATTTGTTGAATATGCGATTCAAATCGTAAAGTCATAATGTTTTTACGGTAGTAATAGGCTTATTTATAAATAAATCTAATAAACTTAATCATTAATACGATTGTTTTTGATTCTATATGAAATCGGTTGGTAAGATTTTATGATAACCACTAATCATCCACACATCGAAATTTGAAAACCACCAGTTTTCAAATAGAGTTTGTGGATGATTTCGCTAAGAGTTACAGCAAAAATCATCCACAAAGACAAAATTTTCTCCCAAAATTTCCCCAATGTGTGGATGAGTAAGTCTATAGTTTTGTTGCAATGTCTATTTTCTACCAACCAATATCATAAAGAACCTTATTTTTTCCA
>CALDUB010000342.1 GCA_937923465.1 uncultured Saprospiraceae bacterium | reverse complement strand
GGTTATGGTACACAGAAGAAAAAGGTAGTAACTGCGGCGATTGCTAAGGTATCTGCGGAGGATTTGAATGATATGCCAGTGTTAAACATAGAAAACTCTCTACAAGGACGTGCAGCTGGTGTACGCGTAACTAGTGGCTCGGGACAGCCTGGAGATGGCGGAACGATACGTATTCGTGGGTCTGCTACTTTGGGAGACAGTAATCCATTAGTCATCGTAGATGGAGTCATCGTTGGTGGTGGTATTGATTATTTGAACCAAGGAGATATTGAATCTATCGAAGTTTTAAAAGATGCGGCATCTGCAGGTATCTATGGTGCACGAGGCTCAAACGGAGTTATCTTAGTCACAACGAAAAGTGGTAGAACAGACCGTATGGAAGTAGGATATCATTCTTATCTTGGTACACAAGCACCGTCAAGAAAATTAGCAGTATTAAACGCAACGGAATACGCTACATTACTCAACGAATCTTGGGCTGCGGCGGGAGACTCTCTTCTGTTTAAAGATGCTCAATCACTTGGAGAAGGAACAGATTGGCAAGATGCTATTTTTAATAATGATGCGCCAATACAAAACCATGATTTGAACTTCTCAATGGGAAATGAAAAGTCATCTTATTACGTATCATTTAGCTATTTCAATCAAAAAGGTATTATCTCACAGGAGAAGTCAAACTACGAGCGTTTTACAACGCGTATGAACTCTACTCACAAGATAACGGATAATATTACTTTTGGAAATAACATTGCTTACACTAAAATTAAGTCACGTGGTATTTCCACCAACTCTGAGTTTGGTGGTGCTGTCAGTAGAGCTTTGAATATTGACCCGATTACACCCGTATTGGAGACTGACCAAGATTTACTAGACAATGCTTCTTGGTATGCCAATGAAAATCGCGTTACTAACGAAGATAGTATTCCTTATGGAATTTCAAATCTAGTGACTTCTGAGGTGCTTAATCCTGTGGCGGCATTATCTGTTGGTGATGGATTTGGCTGGAGTGATAAAATTGTTGGTAATTTCTTTACAGAAATCAAGTTATTCAACGACTTCAAGTTTCGTTCTTCTATTGGTGGAGATTTAGCATTTTGGGGAGGAGAAGGCTTAACGCCTATTCACTATTTGAATGGTGCAAACTTTATAGAGCGTAACACTTACTCAAGAGATAAGAACAATGGTTTTTACTATATTTTTGAAAATACATTGTCTTATGACAAGCAAATTGGTGACCATAAAATAACTGCCGTTGTAGGTACAGTTGCAGAAAAAAATAAAGGAGAAGGCATTAGTGGTAGTAAGATAGGTATTCCTTTTACCACCATAGAAGATGCTTCTTTAAGCTATTTTGTTCCTGTAGAAGACCAAAACTTTGGAGGATATGAGTACTTCACTACGAATGCTTCCATTTTGGGTCGTTTAAACTATAACCTTAAGGAAAAATACTTAGTTTCAGCATTATTCCGTCGGGATGGTTCTTCCAATTTTGGAGCGAACAACAAATTTGGTCTTTTTCCAGCAATTTCTGTGGGATGGATTGCTTCTGACGAAAACTTTTTATCTGATAACGATATCATTAATTTCTTGAAAATACGCGCTTCTTGGGGAGTTAATGGAAATGACCGTATTGGTGGTAATAGTTTCATTTCTACTATCGGAGGAGGACGCAGTTATTCATTTGGACAAAATGAAATCTTGACGAATGGTTCTACGCCTAACTCACTGTCTAATCCTGATATTCGCTGGGAACGCTCAAGTCAAACAAACATTGGTTTTGATGCCAAAATTTTCCGTAAGATTGGTGTAACCTTTGACATTTACAGGAAAAAATCTGACGGACTGCTAGGTAGTATACCTACGCCTTGGTATGTCGGAATTGGAGGATTGACTGGTAATATTGGTTCACTTGAAAATCAAGGAGCTGAATTAGAATTAAGCTATTTAGCAAAATTGGGTAAGGTGAAATTTGATGTATCTGGTAATATCTCTTATACAGAAAATGTTATCACAAGCTTAGGACCTGAGGAAGAATTTAGAACTGGTTCAACTTATGGACCTTCTGGATTAGAAATCACAAGAACACAAGTTGGTTTCCCAATTGGTTCTTTTTACGGTTACACAACTGATGGACTTTTCCAAACTCAAGCAGAAGTTGACGCACACGCTACTCAAGAAGAGGGTACAGCTCCTGGAGATATTCGTTTTGTTGATATCAATAACGATGGTGTCATTAACGAAGAGGACCGTTCTATCATCGGAGACCCAACACCAACTTGGACTTATGGTGTGAATTTAACTGTCAAATGGAAAAATTTAGACTTGGTTATGTTCGGGCAAGGTGTCGCAGGCAATGAAGTGTTTAATGCAACGCGTCGTTTTGACTTACCAAAAGCAAATATGACAGCAGATGCACTCGGACGCTGGACAGGTGAGGGTACTTCAACCGAATATCCACGCTTGCACAAAGATGACCCGAATAGAAACTTTAGTCGTAGTTCAGATTTCTTCTTAGAAAACGGCTCTTTCTTCCGGATTAAAACTTTGCAGTTAGGTTATACTATTCCTCGTATTAGCAGCGATAAAATACGCTACCGCGATATCAGAGTTTATGTATCGGGTAACAATCTACTGACATTTACAAAGTATAGCGGCTTAGACCCAGAGGTAAATGGAGGTAGTTTTGGTATTGACCGCGGATTTTATCCACAACCACGTTTTTTCCTTTTCGGAATTAATGCTAAGTTTTAAGAAGACTCAAAATAATCAAATATGAAAAATTTATTCAAATATAAAACACTCGGGTTCTTGCTCATCGGTTTGTTTTTCGCACAAAGTTGTGACAAAGAATACCTTGATGTCGGAACGAGAGGAACGGATTTAGAAAATGATTTCTATCAGACTCCTGAGGAAATGTTTCAAGGCTTAGTTGCAGTCTATGATGTATTAGGCTGGCATGGAACAGCGGGCTGGACAATGAAAATGGGCTTGTTAACTGCTGCATCAGATGAAGCTTTCGCGGGAGGGAGTGATGCTGGTGACCAACCAGATTGGGTGGCATGGGATGCTTTTACAGTTAATCCCGAATTAGGACCGCAAGTAGGTCTTTGGCAAAAAAGCTCAACAGGTATTTATCGTGCTAATTTATTTCTACAAAAATTAGCAGAAAATACAACAGTTAGTGCAGAATTTAGAGCACGTTCAGAGGCAGAAGCACGTTTTTTACGTGCATACTTTTACTTTGATTGGGTACGTTTATTTGGAAATGTACCATTGATAACGGAAGTGTTGAGTCAAGATAATATCTATGACCAAGCGCAAGCAAGTCCTGCCGAAGTTTATGCTCAAATCGAGGAAGATTTGCGTGCCGCAAAAGCAACAGCTGAATTACCTTCAACAGTATCTGGCGATGAGTTAGGACGTATTACCAAAGGTGCAGTCAATGCATTATTAGGGAAAGTAATTCTCTATCAAAATGATGACGCTCGTATGAACGAAGCCGCAGTTCTCTTTGAAGAAGTCATTGATGACCCTCAATATGAATTAGAAGCAAATTTTGGAGACATCTTCAAATCAAGCAACGAATTCGGTACAGAGTCTGTCTTCGAAATTGTACACTCAAGCAACCGCGCAGGTGGCTGGGGAGATTTTGGAAATGGTACAGAGGGAAACTACAATACACAGTTTTTTGGTTACCGTGATTACGCAGGACCAGATTTTGCTTTTGGTTATGGCTTTTGTCCGATTTCTGAAAAATTAGTAGAAGTAATGGACGGTGACCCGCGTTTTGAACATACTATCATAGATGGCAATCAATTGATGGACCAAGGAGCAAGTTTTACGCCTTCTTACCAAAGTACAGGTTACCGTATTAGAAAGTACGCAGGACTCACAGAAGACCGTGCACTCAACGGAGAAGCACCACTAAACTGGGGAAATAACGAACGCGAAATTCGTTTGGCTGATGTCCTTTTAATGGCTGCCGAAGCACACGCCCGCGCGGGTAATTCTACTAGTGCAAGAGGACATCTTAACCGTGTACGTACACGTGTCGCTTTACAACCTCTATCAGGTGAAGGACAAGCTCTTTTAGATGCTATTTATTTAGAACGTCAAAAAGAACTAGCAACCGAAGGACACCGTTTCTTTGACTTGGTGCGTACAGGACGTGCCGCAGCTGAATTAGGTGACCAAGGTTTTACTGCTAACAAAAACGAATTACTACCTATTCCACAGTTTGAAGTGGATATAGTAGCAAGTGGAGGCGGTACATTTAAACAGAATCCAGGGTATTAAAATTAAAGACTTTAGATATTAGACTCCAGATATTTTTGGAAGTCTAATATCTAAAGTCTAATATCTAAAACAAAAAAAATGACTATCCAAAAATATACATTCCTTCTACTCCTAGTAATCGGATTCGCATCATGCGAGCCATATGTAGAAGACAAAATAGACATCGGAGCACCACCAAATGCTACTTTTGACATCATTCAAGGCGACACGCCAAATGATTTTACTTTACGCAATACGACTGCTGACGTATTTCTCACTACATGGGAAGTAGACGGAGAAGGGCGCGGAGAAGGCTCAGAAATTGATGTAGTTTTACCATTTGCTGGTACTTATAATGTTATTATGACTACTTTTAATAGAGGTGGTTCTGCAAGGTCAGGGCAAGAGGTCGTGGTAACAGAAGACAGTCCAAACGCTTGTTTTGGTAACATAGAAATGCTAACAGGTTGTGACTCTAAAACTTGGACGCTACTTCAAGATGAAGCAGCTTTAATCGTAGGACCAAATGCAACAGAAGTTTGGTGGAATAATCCTGCGAGTGATGTCGTTGATAGAGCTTGTCTTTTCAATGATACTTATACGTTTACGGCTGACGGTGCTTATGTTTTTGATGCTAAAGGCGATTTTTATGCAGACGATGATGGCTCAGGAGGAATTTACCCTCCAGCATTAGCAATAACTGTAGGTTGTCATCCAAGTGAAGATTGGCCAGCAGATTATGCTGCATGGGACTCAGGTTCACATACTTTTGAAATCACACAAAATACCTTGAAAGTTATCGGAAATGGTGCTTTTATGGGTTTGTATAAAGTAGGTGACGGACAAGAGACACTGCTTCCTGAAGATGAAATTTCTTATACGATTGACAATATTACAGAAGAACGTTTAGAGTTGTCTATGTTCTATGGTGTGGGTGTTTGGAAGATGATTTTTGTGCCGCAGTAAAAGTTTATTAAGTAATCGGACATAAGCAATACCAAATTACTTATGTCTGATTACTTAAACACAAATTAGTCATCTCGGATTTTCGTATTGAAGGTTCGGGATTTCCCATTTTACGTACTATGATACCTCTAAAAACAAGAAGGAGATTTAAAATCTAAATAACACGGAATTAATTAAGAGATGTACGACAGATTCTATTTAATCCCGTATAAGTAATCAGACGGAAAATAGTCCTGTCGTAACCTATGTATAATTATGTCTGGTTACTTATACTGTCTAATAAGTATGAAAATCAGTTTGTAGTAGTAGTGTCGTAGCGTCTTATGACGGAAAATTGTATTCGAAAGTTGATATTTGGGTTATAAAGTTAAAAGTCAATTAATGTTTTACTTGACTTTATTCTCAGAGATTTTTTGTATCATTAATTAATAATTAGACTTTGGACGAAAGACTTTAGATATTAGACCCTATTAGATGTGAAAACAATTTCAAGCGTTTTCTATTGACTTTCAATAAGTTAAAAAAAACTGATTTTTTCATTTATTCCTATTTTGTCTAACGTCTAACATCTTTCGTCCAAAGTCCAATAAGTAATAAGTCAAGCCAATTATGATAAGTTGGCGCGGATAATTATTCCGCCTGATTTTACTTTAAAAATCCTTCCTGATAGCTATCGGGACTACGGCTTCCGATACTCGGAACGCGGTATATTCGATTTTTAAAACTTGTCCCGACGTTTTGCTCGAGAGCCAAAGCAGACAAAAAAACTCTCACACGAACTCATTTTTTAAATAATCCTAAGAAGCTATTTGAGTTTAAGTATTTTATATGTGAGAGAATATTTTTCGTGTATTTTGGCTTTGAAAACCGCCAATACCCTACGGTCTTTAAGGATTTTTAAAGTGAAAATAGGCGGAAAATTGTCCTCATATATAGAATTAGTTAAATTCAAACAGCTTCTAAGATTTGTCAAGGAACTAAAAGTATTAAATGAAAAGTATTTATCTAAGCTTGTTTATTCTTCTATTCTCTACGACTGCCTGCACTCAGGCAGACAAGGTATCTGTTGTTCAGAATGAGGATGGGATGAAGTTAGTAGTCAATAATCAAGACTTTATGATTAACGGTATGAACTGGGACTATTTCCCAATAGGTACTAATTATACATACAGTTTGTGGAGCCAACCTGATGATATTATCCAAGAAGCATTAGAGGCAGAGATGACTTTGTTAAAAAATATGGGCGTAAACGCTGTCAGACAGTACAGTAGCGTTCCCGCAAAATGGATTAAATATATCTACGAAAAATATGGTATTTATACAATGCTCAACCATTCATTTGGGCGTTATGGTCTATCTGTCGATGGAGTATACATGACCAATACTGACTATGCCGACCCTCGTGTGCGCACGCTACTTTTGACAGAAGTAAAACAAATGGTAGAAGAATACAAAGACACACCTGGTTTGTTGATGTATTTGCTTGGAAATGAAAATAACTACGGACTTTTTTGGGAAGGGGCAGAGACGGAAGATATCCCTGTCGAAGATAGAAAATCCACTTCACGTGCACGCGCGATGTACAAGCTATTTGACGAGGCAACAGTAGCCATGAAGAAAATCGACAAATCACACCCTATTTCTCTTTGCAATGGTGATTTGGTTTTCTTGGATATCATTATAGAAGAATGTCCGAATGTAGATATTTTTGGAACCAATATGTATCGTGGAATTTCTTTCGGTGATGCTTTTCAAAAAGTAAAAGACGAATATAAGAAGCCCATTATGTTTACGGAGTTTGGTGCAGATGCATTTAATAGTATTCGTAATGAAGAAGACCCTCTTCCTCAGGCAAAATATATGGTAGGGAACTGGAAAGAAATCTATGAAAACGCAGCAGGTTTAGGTAAAGCTGAAAATTGTATTGGTGGTTTCACTTTTCAATTTAGTGATGGTTGGTGGAAGTTTGGTCAGACAACCAACTTAGACAAACATGATAATAATGCCTCGTGGAAAAATGGAGGCTACGAAAATGATTTTGTAAAGGGTAAAAATAATATGAATGAGGAATGGTTTGGTATCTGTGCAAAAGGACCAACCGATGAGCGCGGTCTTTATAAACTTGAACCGCGCGCAGCATATTACGCCTTAAAAAAAGTACATACCTTAAATCCAATGACAAATAGTATATCTACAAAGTCAATTGATAAGCACTTTGAAGGGATTAAAGTCATGGACAATAATTAGACTTTAGACAAAAGACCTTAGATATTAGATTTCTTCAATGGTGAAATTAACATTATGCGTATTTCATTGATTATTAATAGTTAGAAGTCCTATAGATAATCAGGCAAAAAATTAATATTCAGATTTTTAAGAAGTAACAGGCACTTTTAAAGTGACTGTTACTGTATTAGTTTTTAACCTGATGCTCTTAAAGAGTTAATTTTTTTCGTAAAAGTCTAATATCTCTTGTCTCTTGTCTAAAACTCAAATAGTAAAGAAAAACTCTCAATAACTTTTTTAACACATAGATTTACGAATTAATGGGAATGAATACCAACGAATTAGAACTTGTTCAGCTCGGTCAAGAGCAATTTTATAAGATATCAAATAGCGACGACTTACGTCCCTTTTTTATGAGTATTGTCAGTGATTCCAATCACTGGATGTTCATCTCCAGTAATGGTGGATTAACTGCGGGACGCAAAAATGCTCAATACGCATTGTTTCCTTATTATACTGATGATAAAATAACAGAGGCTGCCGAAATTACTGGGAGTAAATCTATATTTCAAGTTCAAAAAGACGGCAAAATATACCTTTGGGAGCCTTTCTCTATTCGGTCTGAAGGACGCTATGATATTACGCGTAATCTTTACAAAAACGTGTACGGAAACAAAGTGGCTTTTGAAGAAGTAAATCACGATTTAAAGCTCACTTTCCGTTACGAATGGAATTCAAGTGATACTTATGGTTTTGTCAAAAAATCTACTCTTGTCAATCACGCAGATGCAGCAGTGAGTATTTCCCTTTTAGACGGATTACAAAATCTTTTGCCAGCGGATGTTGAAAGTGATTTACAAAACGCTTCAAGTAATCTGGTAGACGCTTATAAAAAGTGTGAATTAGAAAAAGAAGTTGGTTTAGGTATCTACTCATTGAGTGCAATTATTGTAGATAGAGCAGAACCAAGTGAAGCCTTAAAAGCGAATATTGTCTGGTCTCAAGGTTTAGATAATCCAAAATATTTGCTCTCTTCTTTACAATTGAAAAACTTTAGAAAAGGGCAATCAATTCAAGAAGAGATTGACATCAAAGCCGAAAAAGGAGCTTATTTTGTCAACCAAGAAGTGACTATAGCTGCTGGTGCAGAACAAAAATGGATGTTTGTTGCAGAGGTAAATAAAAATCACGCAGCCGTTAGTGCTATTTCAAATGAAATAAAAAGCAATACAGCTTTAGTAGAAGCAGTTTATGCAGATGTTGAAAATGGCACAAAAAGCTTAATCAGTTTGAATGCTGGTGCGGATGGTTTGCAGCTCACATCTGACAAACAAAGAGATACCAGACACTTTGCCAATACCTTGTTTAATATAATGCGTGGTGGTATTTTTGATAACAATTATCAAATTGAAAGAAAGGACTTTGCGACTTATTTAGCGAAAGCGAATAAGAAGGTAAATAAAGCATTTTCCGATAAAGTAGAAGCATTACCAGAAGAGTTTACGCTTGCAGAATTAAAAAACTTAGCTGAACAAACGACTGATGCCAATTTTAAACGCCTCTGTTTTGAATACATGCCTTTGAAATTCAGTAGAAGACATGGTGACCCAAGTCGTCCGTGGAATAAATTTTCTATCAATACTCGTAGCGAAGTTGACGGTTCAAAAATCCTCGACTATCAAGGAAACTGGAGAGATATTTTCCAAAATTGGGAAGCACTTGCTCAGTCTTATCCTGATTTTATCGACAGTATGATTCATAAGTTTTTGAATGCAACGACTGCCGACGGATACAATCCTTACCGAGTAACTAAAGATGGATTTGATTGGGAAACTATCGAACCAGACAATCCTTGGGCTTATATTGGTTATTGGGGTGACCACCAGATTATTTACTTGCTTAAGTTTTTAGAGTTTATTCAAAAACATCAGCCTGGACAATTAGCAAGTTACTACAATAAAAACCTTTTTGTTTACGCAAATGTCCCTTACCGCATCAAAAAATACAGTGATATTTTAGAAAATTCTAAAGATACCATTGATTTTGACCACGAAGGAGACGAAGCTATACGCAAGCAAAGAGTAGAGATGGGTGTTGACGGTGCTCTTTTACAGGATAAATCAGGAGAGATTTATCAGGTAAATTTCATCGAGAAAATCTTAGCCACGACTTTGGCTAAAATGTCTAACTTCATTTTAGAAGGTGGTATTTGGATGAATACTCAACGCCCTGAATGGAATGATGCGAATAATGCACTCGTTGGAAATGGTGTATCTATGGTGACGCTTTATTACCTACGTCGCTTCTTCAATTTTTTCCAAGAGCTTTTAGCAGATACCAAACTCGAAAATGTCGAATTGTCTAATGAAATGCTCACATTCTTCACAGGAATTTATGAAGGATTAAAAAAACACCAAACTTTATTGTCTGGATATATTGACCAGAAAGAGCGTAAATTGGTTTTGGATGCTTTAGGAAATGCGGGTAGTGCTTACAGAGCGCAGATTTACGCAGAAGGATTTGCGGGCGAAAAAAGTAAAGTATCTTTTGATACCTTGAGAGACTTTATTGCTATCAGTTTGAAGTATATCGACCACACTATCAAAGCCAACAAGAAAACAGACAATTTGTATCACGCATACAATTTGATGACGGTTGAAGATGATAAATCTGTTTCTGTTAGTTATTTGAGTGAGATGTTAGAAGGGCAGGTTGCTGTCTTAAGTTCAGGATATTTATCCTCTAAACAGGCATTGAGTGTTTTAGACGGATTGAAAAACAGCGCGCTTTTCCGCGAAGACCAATACACTTATATTCTTTATCCAAACAAGGATTTGCCACGCTTTATTGCTAAGAATACTATTCCAGCTAAAGCTGTCAAAGCTTCAAAATTATTGACACAACTCTTAGCTGACGGCAATACTCAGCTTATTGAAAAAGATGTAGACGGTATTTATCACTTCAATGGCAACTTTAAAAATGCGAATGATGTGAAAGCTGGTTTAGATGGACTTGCAGGAACGAAATATGCGGAACTCGCCAAACAAGACCGCAAAAAAGTCTTACAATCTTTTGAAAAAGTATTTAACCATAAAGCCTTTACAGGGAGGTCAGGTACTTTCTTCGGCTACGAAGGTTTGGGTTCTATTTACTGGCACATGGTTTCCAAATTGTTGCTTGCTACACAAGAATGTTGCTTGAAAGCAGTAGAGGAAAACGAAAGCGAAGAAGTAGTAGGCAGACTACTCGAACACTACTACGAAATTAACGCAGGTGTTGGTGTACACAAACCGCCATCGCTTTACGGAGCTTTCCCTACCGACCCTTATTCGCACACGCCAGCAGGTAAAGGTGCGCAACAACCAGGTATGACGGGACAGGTAAAAGAAGACTTTTTGTGTCGTTTTGGTGAATTAGGTGTTTTTGTGAAGAACGGAAAC
>CALDUB010000341.1 GCA_937923465.1 uncultured Saprospiraceae bacterium | reverse complement strand
GAGTTAGGGGGCAATACCTCACGAATGCGACCAATCCCCATCCTCCCCACTATTCGGCGAAAAGCCAATATTCTCTTTTTCTAAATCAACACCCAATCCAACCACCATTCTATTCACATAACAGAAATAACTCACAACTTGGTTGATTTCTAAAACCTCTCCGTCCGTAAAACCCACATCTTTCAAATCGTCTATATCCTTTTTCGTAATAGAAGCATGGTTAAGTGTTAAATCTTTGGCGTGTTTTATTCCTGCGATTTCGCGCGCATCTAAGATATTCTCAAAATTACCAGATATCATTGCTTTTTCTATCAAGGCAAATTTTTCATCATCTTGCAGATTCCGTTTTAGACCAACGGCATGATGTGTTGCACAATAATGACAAGCATTCAATTGACTCACGTAAGTACCCAAGGTCTCTAGATACCACTTAGGTAAAGTGTTCCCTGAATGGTGCAAAACAGCTTTGTACATTGACATGTGCGCTTCGAGCGTATGCGGACGCAAACTGTGGATAGTCAAGACGTTATCAAGAACATTATTAGGTCCCTTGATGCGGTCGTAAAAACGTTTTAAGCGACCTTTTGCTTCGTCGTAGCTAAGAGTTTTTATCCAGCTCATGCTTTTAAAAAGTTATAAAGTTGCATGGTTATAAAGTTGTTAACGCCATTCAACATAGTGCATTAGTTCATAAGTTTTTAACAAAAAAATATAGGAACGGATTAGTCTCTGCTCGAAAAAAAATATCATTTTTTTATTCTCTGCTTAGCTCTGCTCCTAATCTACGCGCGAAAAACATTCTCTGCGTCTCCGCGTCTCTGCGTTCAATTTCGTTGTGGTAAACTTGTGATTTATTACAGTAGTAACTAATAACCAATAACTACTTAACAGCCCGCCCCGTCAACAATTTAAACCAAAAGACAGGATTTATCAACTGCTTACGTAAAGCAAAATCTGTGTACATCTCACTTATTAAGTCAATAAACTTGCGATTTCTGCCGACCAAATTAGCTAAGAAATTAGCCAATCTTGGATAACGCAATAAACGCTGTAACTGGTAACTTAATTTCATTTCTGAATACAAAACACGCGCAACGCGCACATCATAAGCTTTCAGATATTTTGCATCAAAACGCTGTTCTGCCAGACATTTCTCTGCCAATTCTGCGGCGATGAAACCACTATATATCGCATTACCGATTCCTTCTCCTGTCAAAGGGTCAATCAAGTGACCTGCATCTCCAACAAGGATATAATTATCTCCAGAAATATCGCGTTTTTTAGAACCTAATGGCAAACCGTATCCAACAATTTTACCTTCTAATTCTGCATTTGCAAAGCGGTCTTTGAATTTTGGATTTTCATGCATAATCTTTAGCATCTCCTCCTTCAAATTCACTTTTTGCTTACTAATAAAATCACTACGCATGCCCAAACCAATATTCGCACCACCATTTGGCAATGGGAAAATCCAAAAATAACCAGGAACGATTTCTTTTACAAAGTGCAATTCGATGAAGTTATCTTCATGCATTCCTCCCACATTCTTGTAGTAAGCACGCACAGCCGCCGCATAGTGTTTGTCATCTTTTTCCAAGCCCGCATTGTGACGAGAAAATGGATTATACGCCCCTCCTGCCTGAATGAGCAGTTTACATTTAATGATTAATTCGCCCGATTTATCTTTGATGACCCAACCGTCTTCTACCTTTTCGTAGCTGGCGATATTCGTATTGTCTCTAAAATCAATATTATCGCGACGTTTGACTTCTTCTATTAAAAAATTATCAAAATCAATCCGACGAGACACATAACCTGGTGCCGTATCCGCTTCTTTATTGAAACCCATCGCAAAAGGCACATCAATATCTCTACCATTTGGAGCAGCGAACTTAATGCCCCAAATGTCAATTTGCTCTTGCTTCATACCATGAAAACGCCCCAATATCTCTGGGTCAAGACGATTGAGTAAGGTAGTAACTTTACCACTGATAGCATCTCCACAGATTTTATCACGTGGAAAAACGGCTTTATCAATCAGCAAAGAAGGAATACCCAAGTAACTGAGTTTCAATGCTGTACCTGCACCTCCTGGTCCTGCGCCTACTATACAAATGTTTGTTTCGAGCATGTGGGAATAGTTATTGGTTGTTTTTTATTGGTTATTATGTTACTTAAAATTTACTGGTCAAAATAGTAATAATTAATAATCAGTAGCTAATAACCATTTTCATTAGCGGCCGCAAAGATAAACGCTTAATCTCCACGGTATAGAAATTATTAAGATTTTTTCTATACAGAAAGAAATTGAACGAAATTAGGCTCAATTCCTGCGTTGAGACGATTGTTTGGCTAAATAGACACAAATTTGCAGCATTAGGAACAATAGGGGTTAATTAATTTTGAAGCATCAATAAGACAAACCAACCTTATCTAGTCGCCTAGTCATCATTAGAAAAAGGTTAATTCTCCTAAAAATCAAGCAAAGACTAACAATTCTCCTTACTTTTAACCGTCAAAAAAATCTCTAAACTCAATTATAATGAAAATACTAAGTACACTTTTCGCCTTTATTCTATTAGCGAACTTTCAACTAAACGCCCAATCTACAAATGTTCGTGTCTATCAAATGATGCAAGAAAAATGTGCTTCTTGTCACGCAAGCATAAATCCAGAAGCGGGACTTGACCTATATGGTACAGGTGCAACAGAAACTCTACGCGCACAGAGTGTTCGCAATGCTATCGTTAATCAAGCACCTGAAAATGCTGTAGCGGCAGCAGCAGGTTACAAATTAGTCGCGCCAGGGCGTGTCGACCAGAGTCATCTCTTCCGTAAAATCAATGCAGGTTTAGAATCTACAATTGACTTGGACGAAACACAAGAAGGTACTCCTTGTCCCAAACCAGGTAGTGAAGCCTTAACTAATACAGAAAAAGAAATGTTTCGTCAATGGATTTTGCATGGAGCAAAAAGTACAGGAACTCAAGTTTCTGAAGATTTGATTGCAGACTACTACACGAATGGCGGTATTGAAGCATTTCCTGACGGTGCGCCAGATGCACCAAGTGCTGCGGAAGGTTTCCAAGTAAAAATGGGACCTTTCTTTATCGAACCAGGTGGCGAAATAGAATATTTTCAAAAATGGCAGTTGGACTTAGAGGCAGATAAAGAAGTTTATCGTCTAGATTCAAAAATTGGCACTTATAGCCACCACTTTTTAATTTATAACTTTGAAGGAAATGGAGCAAATGGTATTCCTGACGGTTACCGTCTTAACCCTAATCATACGAATGTGAGTTTGATTGCGGCGGTACAAGAGCCAACTGATTTGAGACTTCCAAACAATACCGCTTGGAAATGGGACAATGACCTACTTTTAGACCTCAATGCACACTACATTAACTACGATGCTGCTAATGTTTACAAGGCAGAAGCCTATATGAATGTCTACACGCAAGACGACGGAACTGCTGTACAGGAAATGAAAACAGAGTTGATTGTCAATGCTGACATTTATATTCCAAACGACGGGGATTTGGTAGTAGAAACTGAAACTGTTAATCCTAACTATCCTGCTGGAACAGAAATTCACCTCTGGTCGATGACAGGTCATACGCACAAATACGGAACAAGCTACAAGGTTTGGGATAGAGAAGCTGGTGGCACTGAAGAATTGATGTACGATGGCTCTTGTCCAAATGGAATACCAGGTTGTAATTCTCCATTTTATGACTATCAGCACATTCCTACGATGTATTTTGATGATGCCTTGTATCCTTTAGAATTAACAAGTTCGACAGGGTTTAGACACGAAGCACGTTATGTAAATGACGGACCCAATACCGTTTGGTTTGGACCAACTTCTGATGATGAGATGATGGTTATGATTATCATGTATGTCGAAGATACGACTGGTTTGAATATGGCGACTACGGGTGTTTTCACGCCACAAAGTCCGACTCTAGAAGATGTAAAAGTTGCACCAAATCCAATGACAAATAAGACGTTCTTTACGCTACCTCAAAATACTGGAGCGATTGAATTTACTTTGACTGATATTGCTGGGCGTCAAGTTCAGTTTTTGCAGACAAATGAGGCTCGTTTTTCTGTGGAGCGTGGTGATTTGCAGAAGGGGGTTTATTTGTATCGGATTGTGGCTGAGGACGGACGGGCTACGCAGGGGAAGTTGATTGTTGGGGAGTTTTAAGAGTTGAAGAGTTGTATTGTTTTAGAGTTGTAAAGTTGCGGTTCTGATAGCAGTATGATGGAAAGCCTGCTCCGAGTATCAGAGGCACTTGATTCAAGTAAGATTGCTTCTTTCAGGTTTTACAATTTTAGTTTTAGAAAAGGGAGCGCCTTTCATCTTGTTTTAGATGAGAGGCACTCTTTTTTATGGGAGAAATGTAATTTTAGATTTTCTTTTTTGTTCAAGAATCAAGTGCCTTCCGCCACCTTTTCTTAATCTTTTCTATTTTTGATTTTATGAGGATGTTAATCTATTCAAGGTAGAAGAGGAATGATTTCATTCGAACAAATATTATGCGATAAGAAACTGTTATTGTATTGCCATCAAGTTAACGTATAGGTATACTACAACTCCCCTAAAATCACTAAAAAATCATCAGAAGACATCAAACTAACTTCAAATAATTTTTCTCGTAACATCACATTAAAGTGCTTGTCATCGGTCACAATATACTTGGCATCTCCTGCCACAGCACAATCTACAAACTTATTATCATCAGGGTCTTTTTCGATAAGATGCCAACGATAATAGACTTCTTGTAAGATTGTATTTTCGTTTGATAAAATGAGATTGAGTACATTTTTTGCAACAGCAATAGAGGTTTGCTTTTCCAGGATTTCGGCATATTCATTCAAAATTTCCGTTGAGACAACTAACTTAATCTCACCAGATAGAAATGCATCAAAAATCAAACGATAAGGAGAATTTTTGGGTAAAGAAATAAGCAGAACATTTGTGTCTAAAACTATCCTCATTTGCTTGATTTTCTATAGTGACCATTCTTCCACTCTGCAATTTTCTCCATTCCCCAGCCTTTTTCTTCCCAAAGCGCATCCATTTCCTCATCTACTTTATTTGCAAAAAAATTAGCTAAGAGCTTCTTGATTTCTAATAGATTTTTTTCTGAAACGTCGGTGGCGTATAATTTGAGCAATTCTAATTGTAGATTGCTAAATCCTTTGGGTGAGCGTATATTTTCCATAGGTTATAAATTTATAGTATTTTTATACTGTTTAGTATACCTCATACTAACATCACAAAAATAGCTTAAAAATAAAGCAAAAACAACATCCACAAAACATATTAATTAAGATAATAGTTTCTCGTAGCACCTTTTGAAATGCCAGAGCAAGAAAAAAATTACGAATACACAACACTAAAACTCTCTACATTCCCTACTTTTGTTTCATGAAAACAATACTCACATCCCTTCTATCAATAACATTCCTATTCACATCAACCGCACAAAACTACACCTCCTACATGACAGGTGACCCAACCGACCTCGTCGTCGAAAACTATCAAGCAGGACTTCTCCTAGCAGGTGGTTCATCCGATGACGACAACGGTATGAAGTGGTTTTTAAATCGTGGTGGCGGTGGTGACGTCTTGGTTATACGCGCCTCTGGTTCAGACGGTTATAATGACTACCTCTATGAAGAATTGGGCGTTAATGTAAACTCTGTCGAGACAATAGTATTCAATAATGCCAACGCAGCTAATGACGAATACGTCCTCCAACAAATCGCTGGCGCAGAACTACTTTTCATCGCAGGTGGCGACCAATACGACTATTATCAATACTGGAAAGACAACCCTATCGAAGATGCCATAAACGCCCTCATCAATGACAAACAAATCACTGTCGGCGGTACAAGTGCTGGCATGGCAATCCTCGCCAACTGCTATTACACGCCTCCTGGGAGTAGTGCAGACGCAGAGGAAGCATTGGGCAATCCATTCCATCCAGATGTCAATATTTTAGGTAGAAATGACTTTCTAGATGTGCCTTTCATGGAGAATGTTATCACAGATACGCACTATGACCAACGGGACCGCGCAGGACGACACCTGACCTTTTTAGCGCGCCTTTCTCAACAATACAATGTGCAAATGCGCGGTATTGCTGCCAATGAGTACAATGCCGTCGCAGTTAATGAAGAAGGTATTGCGAGAGCTTTTGGGGAATGGCCAGAATATCCGCTAGACATCGTTTACTTTTTGAGAACGAATTGTCAAACAGAGTTCTTGCCAGAGGTGATAGAAGATGGCGAACCATTAAGTTGGATGCGTAATGGCACAGCAGTAAAGGCTTATAGAATGCCAGGTACGCCTACAGGTGAATTTACTTTTGATTTAAACGACTGGGAAACTGGCAATGGTGGAGTTTGGTATAATTGGACTGCGGAAAATGGTGTTTTATCGCAAATCGAAACGGGAGATTCCGATTGTTTAGACGGTATGCCTTCGAGTTTACAAAACGCTGATATTCAGCAATTTGACATCTCTCCAAATCCTGTTTATGATGTTTTGACTATTGATTTAAGTGAGAAATCAGAGGTGAGGATTTATGATATTTCTGGAAAAAATCTAGGTACATTTTCAGGAGATAATCAACTTACTGTCAATGTAAACGACTGGATAGCGGGTATATATTTTGTGGAAGTCAGGTCTAAAAATACGCGTTCTTATGCGAAATTTGTGAAAGCAAATTAGACCTGATTGAAAATCGGATAAGGCGGATTTAGGCGAATTTTTCTATTGTGAAATCCGCCCAAATCCGTCAAATCCGCATCATCCGCGTTCCAATCATATATTCTTAGGAAAGTTAAAATAAGAAAAAAACCGTGTAAATACGAGCCTCTCAGCCTCTAAACTGGTTCTTCCTTTTCAGAAATTTCAAAAAAAATCAAACTATACTTGTAAATATTCCGTAATGTATTCTATCTTTGCCGTACGCTTCGGGACATTTTTAATTTTCCCAACACACGTTTCGAGGCAGCATTGAACATAAACCGATTTACATTATCCTTTTGAACATTTTATCATGACAAACACATTTTACAATACCTTTCTGTACTCAGATTCACCTCATTCCAAATTACATAGCGCGTAAATAATATCTCGGAAAAATGTATTTTTTTCCCAGACATGGCGTATGTCCGGAATCGTCACCTTAAGCAAGTGAATCGCTGATTTAATTTTGAATTTTAAATGAAGAATTTTGAATGAGTCTGACTCAATCATTTCCACTTCTATCTAATCTTAATTATCTCCCTACGACGCGCGGTGCCCGAAAATAAAGGGTAGTCTCCGCATTCTTACAACATCCACACACTAATTAGAATTATTTAAAAAAGAGTTGACAATAGACTCATTTTCAATCTGTTAGCATTTTACAATCCAATTTTTTCTATTGAGAAATCTACACAGTTTTTCACACACATTAAGTGCAGCTATATTTTGCTGACACTCAAACTATGCGAACATCTGTGTTTCAGGGAGTGACAAAATAGATGTCAGATGCTTCACTTTTATTTGGCTTACAAGTAATAATTTGATTTATTACTTTCTGCTAAAAATAAGCGTCAGACACCTTAACAGTTTCCCCTCGATTTTTTTAAGCACTGTAAATGCGTTTTCAACAACGCTATTACGGACGGTATTCTATTGCCCGAAACAAACGTTTTCCCAATTAACGAGCGTTTTTTCATCAGTAATAACAATACTTACGACCGCTACTTAATAATTATAATCCCTTGGACAGACCGGGATTGTGTGAAGTACATTTTAGGTTTACAAATTCAGATTTTCGAATAAGAATAGCAAACTTCAAATAACACTTTAAACAGTCCCGGAGCTGCTTTTTTTAAAAGATTGTCCTTTTGACAATCAGAGTATTACATTTTTTTCAGATAGACTTACACTAATAGACTTTATTCCAAAACATTTTGTAAGCCTTGAAAATGTCTTTTTCTATCACTTTTCGTTAAAAATACTCGCCGTATCTATGGATATGCCTGTGTTTTTTGCCTCAATTGATAAAAAAATACAAATTCCAATGCATACAATACATTCTGAAATAAAATCTAATTAACAAACTTAAAAATCCGTTTTCATAGCTATTGACATATAGGTGTTCCCGCACCGTCAACGAGCAAAGGTCAACGGATAACTAATTCTAACAGATTGTAAATCATTGCATCAGTAGAGAATACTGGTTTTCGCAACAAAGGCTTTGCTTCATCCCGCACCGTCCACCGTCTGCCGTTAACCGTCTACTGTTGAAAAAATTTAGCCATGAAACATAATTTTACTTCCCAACCCCAGCCAGCAAACCGAAAAAACTCAACTTTACAAGCATTCCTACTTCCAGTAGTACTGATTACATTGTTCCTTCTCTTTTTAGGACCGAATATATTCGCACAGTGTACCTTAGCTTGTAACAATCAGATAAACCTCTCTATCTCAGAGACTTGTAATGCAGAAGTCACTTATGACATGATGCTCGAAGACGCTAATAATCCTGGAATTTGTACGCCGACTGGCTCTGCATTTTTCTTTGAAGTTGTTGTTATGGGTCAAAACGGAATATCCGTTTTACCGACGAGTCCATTTGTAACGGATGCAGAAGTCGGACAACTTTTAAATGTAAAAATAAGACACCTCGCCAGTAATAACTTGTGTTGGGGAACAGTCTTAGTCGAAGATAAATTAGCGCCTATCCTTACTTGCCCTGCCGACCTTACAGTACAATGTACAGAGGCAATGGATGTCGCACAAACAGGCACAGCAACTGCACAAGAGTGCTCAAATTTCTCGCTCACATTTTCTGATGCAGAAATAGACTTAAGCTGTGGTGACCCAATCAAACAAATCAATCGTACCTTCTTCGCCATTGACCAATATGGTTACAGCAGCAGCTGTGTACAGACGATTTCGATTGCTAATCCAGATATTAATGCGGTTGTTTTCCCTCTAAATTTTGACGACGTAGACCAACCAGTATTGGCTTGTGAGGCAGTTGCAGCAAATGCAAGTTTGACAGAGCCAAGTAACTCAGGCTACCCTACTCTTAACGCTTTACCTATCGAAGAAGGCTCAAATCCTTGTGGTATCAATGTAGGTTACAGTGACAACATCATTGACATTTGTGACGGGACTTATAAGATTGTACGTTCTTGGACCATTTTAGAATGGTGTACTTCGACAATTAGAAATGATATTCAAATTATCAAAGTAGCTGATGACGACGGTCCAGTATTGGCTTGTCAAACGGTGATAAATGTAGGAACGACTTCTTCTAGTACTTGTACGGCATCAGTTTTATTGCCAGCCGCTACGGTTTCAGACTTATGTTCAGGTATTGCTCAAGTACAGATTTTTTCTCAATACGGAACAGTGACTAGTAACGGTGGAGTTATCTCAAATATGCCAATCGGTACACACGATGTCACTTACCAAGCAACGGATAACTGTGGAAATTCTTCTACTTGTGCAGCAACGGTAACGGTGAGTGATGATGACAGTCCGACAGTAGTTTGTGATGAATTTACAGTGGTGACTTTGAATGAAAGTGGTATTGCTTTTGTGAATGCACAGACATTTGATGACGGGAGTTATGATAATTGCTGTTTGGATGAATTTTCGGCAAGACGTGTGAATGCAGGTTGTGATGTTAGTAATACTTTTGGCGAACAAGTTAAGTTTTGTTGTACAGATATCGGAACGCCAGTAGAAGTTGAAATGCGTGTGACGGATTGCTTTGGTAATGCGAACGTTTGTAATGTCATTGCGACAATTTCAGAAAACTCTGCACCAGAAATTACTTGTCCTGCGCCTGTAACTCTTTTATGTACAGACGATTACGATGATTTAAATTTAACAGGAGAACCAACAGCAACTGACGCGTGTGGCTTTGCGAATCCAACATCTGCGACAGTAGCAAACCTAAATAACTGCGGTAGCGGAACGGTAACACGTACCTTCACCGTGACAGATAATCAAGGCATTTCTAATACATGTACTCAAACGATTACATTGATAGACAATACCCCTTGGTCAGTAAATTTCCCAGCAGATTACACAGCGGGAGCTTGTACTTCACCTGATGATTTAGACCCAGAAGATTTACCTGCGCCATTTAATGCACCGACATTTATTAATGATGATTGTGAGCAATTGGCAGTGAATGTATCAGATGAATTTTTCCAAGTTGCACCTCCTGCTTGTTTCAAAATCATCCGTACTTGGAAAGTTATCGATTGGTGTATCTATGATGCAGCTAATCCAAATGGTCCAGGTCAATTGTCAGCGGAGCAAGTAATTATCGTCATGGACAATGAAGCACCTGAGGTGGTTTGTCCTGTGGATTTCACAGTAGCGACAAACGCTGTTAACTGTTTAGGGACTGTAAGTTTCCCTCAGCTAACGGTGACAGATTGTAGTGAGGATATTCAAATCTCTATTAGTAGTGATTTGGGTGCAGGTTTTGGACCGTTCAATAATGTGGCGCCTGGTGTTTATAGTGCAACTTACTTTATCTCTGACGGTTGTGGAAATGTGACAACTTGTGCGACGGATGTAACCGTTGAAGAAAATAGTTTGCCGACGCCTTATTGTGTAGGTGGTTTGACGATTGAATTATCGCCAGTAGATACAGACGGTGACGGTCAAAATGACAATGGCTATGTAGAAATATGGGCAAGTGATTTTGATGCGGGTAGTTTTGATAATTGTGGTGGTTTTGTCACACTCTCTTTGTCTCCTGACTCAGCAGATACAAATGCAGGTTACACTTGTGCTGACGTAGGTGTAAATGCAGTTAATCTTTACGTAACTGACGAAGACGGTAATCAAGATTTTTGTCAAACACTTCTTTTTGTAGAGAGTGTTCCCAATGTATGT
>CALDUB010000340.1 GCA_937923465.1 uncultured Saprospiraceae bacterium | reverse complement strand
TAGGCTTCTAGGAGGTGACTATTGGGCAACATTTGAAGAAAAAATAGTATCTAAATAGGGATAAAATATTTGACATGCAATTCTACAAATAAAAGCGCAGGGTAACGATCATCTTCAAGATGCTCGTTACCTTTATCTCTGGAATTTACGGACTTTGTGGTAAAGTTAACAGGCACTTTTTGAAGTGACTGTTAACTGAGAGTTTAATTGGATATTTTAAGTTAAAAAACATGAAAATTAGTAAAATATATGCAGGTTTGGAAAAAATAACTCCAGAAGGTTGGGAATTAGGATTCTACAGAGGTGTTTACTTTTTCAAAAAGGAAGTAGATAATAGAATTATGGTTATATCTATTACCTATTCCGATTATGAACCTAAATTCGCATTCAACAGTTTAGGTACGAGGGTAAAGTATTTAGATGTTGAAAATATTTTAGAACCACTAAAGATTAAATATTTTAATCACGATAGTCGAGAGGATATATTTAGTTCAACAGTGAAGCAAGGAAGTAGATTTACTGATAAATATAGATATGATGGAATAACTACTATGGATGAATTAGAAGGTTTTCTTTCTGAAATACAAAGTAAAATAGATAATTTAGCGCTGCCTTTCTTGCAAGAAAATGATAGCATAGAAAAAATTAGTGATACAATAAAAAGTATCTCGGAGGCTGGAGAGAAAATTACCCCTTATCTCGGTCAATATGCTATATATCGTAGATTAATAATCGCATTTCTTTTGGGAGAAAAAACAGAATTTAAACGATTGAAAGAGAAGAAAATAGAAGAACTCAGGCACTTAGTTGATGTAGAAAAAAAGGATAAACTTATCCCTTATCTAAAAATGTATGAAGAGTTAGTAACTACTTTAGAAAACAAGGCACCAAAATAAAAATGGCTTCTACCCAATCAAACGAGTAGAAGCCATTTTTTTAAAGTCAAATCCTACCCATTAAAAGCAGTCTCAACAATCTCAGCCTGCTTATCCTCATGTACCTTCTTAAATCCAGTAGCAGGAGAAGCAGAAGACTTACGAGAAATCAAACGCAGGTCTTTGCCCAATAAGTCAGAAAACGAGTTCATGTATTGCCATGCGCCCATATTTGAAGACTCCTCTTGTACCCAAATAGTCTCCGCATTGCTATATCTCTTGAAGATTTTCTCCAAGTGATTAATAGGCATCGGATACATTTGTTCCAAACGAACTATAGCCACATCATCGCGCTTATCCGCTTCTTGTTTTTCAGCTAAATCATAGTAGATTTTACCTGTACATAACAAGAGACGTTTTACTTTTTTGTTACCGCGTGCGCTGATAGTCGGGTCATCCAATACTTCTTGGAAGCTATTTCCTGTCTCAAACTCTTCGATTTTACTCACCACTTTCGGGTGACGCAATAAAGACTTTGGAGACATAACTACTAATGGCTTGCGGAATGGACGCGCCAATTGACGACGCATGAGGTGGAAGAAACTCGCTGGAGTCGTACAGTTTGCCACTGTGATATTAAACTCCGCACAAGACTGCAAGAAACGCTCTACACGTCCACTTGAGTGCTCTGGTCCTTGACCTTCGTAACCATGTGGTAATAGTAAAACCAATCCGTTCATACGTTGCCACTTACTCTCAGCAGCTGTGATGTATTGGTCAACGATAGTTTGTGCTCCATTATAAAAATCACCAAATTGACCTTCCCAGATAACTAAGTTGTCAGGTGAAGCCAATGCGTAACCGTACTCAAATCCCATTACTGCAAATTCAGATAATAGAGAGTTGTAAATACGATATTGACCTTTTACATTCTCAACATGGTTGAGGCGGTTGTATTCTCTTTTAGTACCGTCGTCAAAGAAAATCGCGTGACGGTGAGAGAAAGTACCACGCTTCACATCTTGACCACTCATGCGAACATCTCCGCCGTCCTGCATCACAGAACCATAAGCCATTAACTCCGCAAATGCCCAGTCAATTAGATTATTATCTAAAAGTTTTTTCTTTCCTTTGATGAGACGCTTCACTTTTCCAACGATATTAATATCAGTAGGAATGTGCATTAATCCTTTTAGGATAGCGTCAATATTTTCACGCGCAATACCTGTTTCTGGACTCTTTTCAAAGTCTTCAGGTTTATTCGCTTGCTTGTTTAATCTTCTCCAAGACTGCTCCAATTCTTGGTATTCATAAGGTAAGTCTTTTTCTTTTACCTCATCTAAACGCTCTTGTAAATACGCACGGAATTTATCTTCCATTTGTGCCGCCAAGTCTTTTTCTACATCACCTCTACTTGTCAACAAGTCAACATAAACTTCGCGTGGATTTTTATGATTTTTGATGATATCGTACATCTCTGGCTGCGTGAAATTCGGGTCATCTCCTTCATTGTGTCCGTGTTTACGGTAACAAACCATATCAATCCACACATCTACACCAAACTCATTACGGAATTCAACGGCCAGTTCAACAGCATAAATAACCGCCTCTGGGTCATCTCCATTTACGTGAAAAACAGGAACATTTATCGCGTTTGCCGCTGCTGTACAGTAATGAGAAGAACGTGCATCCGTGAAATCAGTTGTAAAGCCAACTTGATTGTTAATCACGTAGTGAACTGTTCCGCCTGTTTCGTAGCCTTCCAATTCAGACATTTGAGCTGTTTCATAAACAACCCCTTGTCCTGCTGTCGCCGCATCACCATGAATACAAATCGAGAAAATTTTCTTTGGGTCGTCCCCATAAATCATATCTCTTTTCGCACGCGTAAATCCTTGAACTACAGGGTCAACACTTTCTAAGTGGGACGGGTTTGGCATCAATTTAAGATGCACTTTTTTGCCAGTTGGTGTCTCTACCTGTGAGCTAAAGCCCATGTGGTATTTCACATCACCATCACCTAAGCTCAAATCAAAATTTGATTTACCTTCAAATTCGCTAAATATCTGCGCGTAAGTTTTGCCCATGATATTTGCCAATACATTCAAACGACCGCGGTGTGCCATTCCAATAACAGTTTCTTCTGCGCCATACTCTGCGGCTTTATTGATGATAGCATCAATAGCTGCAATGGTAGTCTCACCACCTTCTAAAGAAAAGCGTTTTTGACCAACATATTTTTTACCTAAGAAATCTTCAAAGACAACTGCCCCATTTAATTTCTCTAAAATGCGCTTCTTCTTCTCAATGCCTAAGCCATAAGAAGTATCTGGTGTAAGAGCTTCGATACGTGTACGCAACCAACGTCTTTGCACACGTTCAGTCATGTGCATGTATTCAAATCCGATATTCTTGCAGTACACTTTTTCTAAGTGTGTCATGATTTCTCGCAAAGTCGCATTTTTCAATCCAATTTCGCTACCTGCTTGAAAAACAGAATCTAAATCTGCATCAGACAATTTGAAATCCGCTAAATCCAAATTTGGGCGACGATTCATACGTTCGCGAATCGGGTTAGTCGTCGCACGGAGGTGACCACGATTACGAAAAGCGCGAATAATAGAAAAAACCTGAAATTCTTTTGGGTTGACGCTGCCGTCTCCGCTTGCGACTGCTGTTCCTGTACTCGCTGCGCCATTTCCATTTCCACTAAAATCAAATCCACGGAAAAACAATTGCCAACCAGAGTCGACAGAGTTAGGGTCTTGTTGATATTTATCGTAGAGGTCCGAGATTACTTTCGGATGCGCGTTAAAAATGAAAGACAAATCCTTCATGGTAATTTTTATGTTTATCGATTGGAGGGTGATTATTGCTAAATCTGTCCCACTGATTATTTTTTCCTTACAACAGACTTAAAAAAGTAATGTTGCATTTTATCATTTTACAAGTACACCCTGCAAAATCCGGGCAAAGATGCTGAAAATTAGCTGCCGAAGCAATATTTGAAAAGAGAAAAGAGGTCGATTAGTGAAACTTGACAAAATAAAATGATATGAATGAGCGAAAAAACCAAAATTTCAACAAAATACGTATCTTCGTAGATTCAAAAAATGGGGCGAGTTGACCCCCTAACCCCCATTTGGGGGAACTTTCATTTAGCTTAGATTTATGCTAATTCTTAATTTTAGTGAACAAAACATTTAATACACTAAACTAAACATCTCCATTTACAGTGTATCCAAGTTGTTTGCTGAAAATTCAGAATTCATTTCTATATCCTATTAATTTAGAGAATTAAAAAAGAAATAGCTTTGAAAAAAGTTCCCCCAAATGGGGGTTAGGGAGCATCCAAAGCCCAATAGTTAACCAGATAAATAGTCTATCCACCATGAGAAAAGCAGCCTTGCTTCTTATTACTACGCTGTCCGTTTTATTTTTGGCTTGTGAGTCAAAAGAATCGACAGTAACGACCGACACAGAAACTACAACTCCTGAAACAACTACTCCTGAAGATTTTAACTGGAGTACTGAAAAATTTGCCGATAAAAAAATAGTGCGTTATCAAATTCCAGGTTGGAAAAAATTATCTCTTCAGCAAAAGAAATTAGTTTATTTTTTAACCGAAGCGGGTTTGAGTGGTCGCGATATCATGTATGACCAAAATTATCGTCATAACTTAGTTATTCGTCAGGCACTTGATATGATTACGAAAGACTACAAGGGCGACCGTACGACTGCAGACTGGAATAATTTCCTTACTTACGCAAAAAACGTTTGGTTCTCAAATGGTATTCACCACCATTATTCTATGGATAAATTCACGCCTGAATTTTCTAAAGATTACTTCGTGAGTTTGACTGAAGCGGTGGGCAGTAGTGTATCAGAGGAAGTTTTAACAGCAATGTTTGACCCAAGTGTTGATAATAAGAAGGTAAACTTAGCAGCAGGAGAAGACATCGTTTTAGGCTCAGCAGTTAACTTCTACGGTCCAGATGTGACGCAGGCAGAAGTGGAAATTTACTATAAAAACTTGAAAAAAGGTAAATCAAAGAACAATCCAATTTCCTATGGTTTGAATAGTAAATTAGTACGTAATCGCGCAGGAGGTTTATCCGAACAGACATACTCTGCGAATGGTTTGTACGGTTCTTCTATCAAAGAAATCATCAAGTGGATTGACAAAGCAGCAGCAGTCGCAGAAAATGAGCCACAAGGAAAAGCATTGCGTTTATTATCAGAATATTACGCGACAGGAGATTTGAAAAAATGGGATGAATACAATATCGCTTGGGTAAAAGCAACAGAAGGCGACATTGATTACATCAACTCTTTTATTGAAGTTTACAATGACCCAATGGGTTACTCTGGTTCTTATGAAAGTATTGTTCAGATTAAGGATTTTGATGCTTCGGAACGTATGGCAGTTGTCGCGACAGGTGCGCAATGGTTTGAAGATAACTCTCCAATTTTAGACCAACACAAAAAGGCAGAAGTAAAAGGTATCAGCTATAAAGTAGTGAGTGTGGCAGGAGAGTCAGGTGATGCTTCGCCAGCGACGCCGATTGGTGTAAACTTGCCGAATGCAGATTGGATTCGTGAAATGGGTTCAAAATCTGTAAGCCTTGGAAATATCATTTCTGCTTACTCGAATGCGAATGGTCCAGGTATCTTACAAGAGTTTGCACATGATAAAGAGGAGATTAGATTATCCAAAGAATATGGTACAGTTGGGGACAAAATGCACACTGCTTTGCACGAGGTTATCGGACACGCAAGTGGTAAATTGGAAGAAGGAGTTGGTACGCCAAAAGAAACTTTGAAGAGTTACGCCTCGGCATTGGAAGAAGCACGTGCGGACTTAGTGGCACTTTACTATATTCCTGATGCGAAGATGAATGAAATGGGGCTTTTG
>CALDUB010000339.1 GCA_937923465.1 uncultured Saprospiraceae bacterium | reverse complement strand
AATTCGATGCGTACCACGCCTTTCTCCGAAAAGTTAGTCACGATACCTTCTATTACTTGACCATTAGGAATAATCAGCGTCTTTTGACCTGGAGAGACGATTTTGGTATTGAAGATTTGGATATCTTCTACCTTACCAAATTTGTCCTGAATCTCCACCCAATCACCCACGCGATATGGTTTAAATATCATGATTAAAATACCCGCAGCAAAATTAGAAAGGCTCCCTTGCAAGGCTAATCCGACCGCAATACCTGCGGTAGCTAGTAGTCCTAAAATAGCTGTAATCTCAATGCCAACCATACTTGCGGCAGCCAATAAGACGACTATTTTTAAAAGTGCATTAGCAAATGAAGACATAAATCCTGCGACTTCTGCCGATAAGCCAGAGCGTTCTAATCCTTTGACTATTAGCTTATTAACTTTTTTAATCACCCAAAAACCAATAACAACAGTTAAGATTGCCATTGCGACTTTGGGCAAATAAGTCCATGCTAAATCACCTATCTTCTCTACCCAAACGCCTGTCTGAGTAAATACATCTGTGGCTTCTCCAGATAGTTTTTCACCAGCATCCTGAATTTGTTCTGCGGCTTGTTGTAACTCTTCGCCTGCTTCTTGTAGTTGTGCTTGTTGTTCTTCTTGCTCTTCCATAGTAAGTTTAAATAATGATGAAGGTAATGAGCGTTTTATGCTTTTTGTTTGGCTACTTATACATGCAAAAGTAGAAAACTCTTTCCAAAATTAGGAAATTAAAACCAAGCAAGAAGAATTTTTTATCAGAAAGTATGATTTGTTCCAACTTCTCCCAAGCATCTTTTCCTTATGTTTGTGCCTTCATACGTCAACCAAATGAGTAGAAATGTTGTTTCTTCCTCATTGCAATAAAATTAGACTTTGGACAAAGGACGTTAGACGTTAGACTTCTTGAAGGGTCCAATATCTAACGTCTAATATCTTTTGTCCAAAGTCCAAAATAAAAGCAAATGGATGTCATCCTACACTTAGACGAATCTCTGTTTTATGTCATTAATTCAACGGGGCAAAATGTCTTTTTCGATTGGTTAATGCCCCTGTGGCGTGATAAACTAAATTGGATTCCTTTGTATATTATTTTGGCAGGAATTATCCTCTACCAATTGAAAATCAAAGGGTTATACTTACTTCTAGTATTAGGAATAACCATTGGAATATCTGACACTGCTAGTAGTAAACTTATCAAAAAGACGGTAAAGCGAGAGCGCCCTTGTAGAAATACAAATTTGCCAGAAGTTCGAAATTTAGTACATTGTGGCGGTGGCTACAGTTTTACTTCCAGTCATGCTACCAATCATTTTGCAGTTGCAGCCTTTCTGATTTTCTTGACAGGCGGTATTTTTGGCAAATGGCGGTACTGGCTCTGGATTTGGGCGGCATTGGTTGCTTATGCACAAGTTTATGTAGGCGTTCATTATCCTTTAGATGTGATATGTGGTGGTATTTTGGGTGTTTTGATAGCATATGGCACCACCTTTCTTTATCGACAATTTAATCGCAAGTAATAGGCACTTTTAAAAGTAGCTGTTATTCTGTAATCAATAACTCAATACACAATTAATTGACCGTAATAGAATACATTCTCCTCTTCCTCTCTGTCGTCCTTGGTGGCGGCATTGCTTTTTATTTAAAAAAGAATAATAAAGAAATCCTAAGTTTGGTTTTGTCTTTTAGTGGCGCTTACATACTAGGCATTACTGTATTGCACTTAATGCCAGGGACATTTCATAACGCCCCTTCACAGCAAGGTCTGTTTGTCTTAATTGGCTTTTGTATCCAATTATTCTTAGAGCAATTTTCGGGAGGCGTAGAGCATGGACACATGCATGCACACAAAGGCGCAGGAGCAGGTTTTGCCGTTTCGATTATGATTGGTTTGTGCGTTCATGCATTTATGGAAGGAATGCCGCTAGGCACTTACGAAAACTTCCACGCACATACACACGGACACGAACCAGGACACAATCATCTGTTGATTGGTATCATTTTGCACAAAGCACCAGCAGCATTTGCTTTGGTCTTGTTGCTTTTAATGTCTGGTTTTTCTAAAATATATGTGTGGTTTTGTTTGCTTTTCTTTGCTATTATGTCGCCTCTGGGTGGCTTAGTCGGTGAATATGCCCACTTTAGTATGGAGATGCAGCAGATAGTCGTCGCGGTAGTTGTCGGTTCGTTTTTACATATTTCTACAACGATTATTTTTGAAGCAGACGGTGGTAGCCATAAAATATTAGGGAAGAAATTAATGGCTATTATTGGAGGAATGGGAATGGCCTTGCTGACGCTGATTTAAATATGAAATATAAAATACGAAATATGAAAACGGATTTGTACTAATGCCTGTTTGTTAAAATAAATCTCAGATTCAACCACATTTCCAATAAAAAGTCATTTTTTTGCACCGTGAATAAAATTTCAGATACAAAACCAGAATACCGTTACGGTATCTTCGCAGGCATAGGAACAATAATATTTTTCTCTGTCCTGTGGTTATCTTTTCCGAGACAGGCATTTGGTCTTCTGTCTTACTATGTTTCTTTTTCAATTTATTTGATATGTATGTTCTTGGCAGTCAATGAGATAAATTCGAAAGGAGAAAGTACTTTAGGATTTAGAGCTGCCTCCCAAAAGGCATTTATTGTTTATCTCATTGCCAACATTTTCTACTACATGTACTACTACATGATGCATGAATTAAACCCTGAGATAGCAGAATATCAACGTGCCGATGCGCTAGAAAATGCGAAACATTTTTATCCAAAAGACCAATTATTCAAACAATTGCAAGCGATAAAAAAATCAGATTTATCTGTAACTTTGGGCGGAATAATTCAGTATTACCTCAAGGGCGTTTTTTCTGCATTCTTTTTATCACTTATTGTAGCTTTTGTTCATTGGCTGCGTACGAGAGAAAGATAAAACAACATACTATTCAACTGTCAACCAAGCACATGGATTTAAGCATTGTCATACCTTTATTTAATGAAGAAGAAAGTCTACCAGAATTGGAGGCTTGGATTTGCCGCGTGGTAGAAAGGGAAGGCTATTCCTATGAAATCATCATGGTCGACGACGGGAGTAACGACACATCGTGGTCGGTTGTCAAAAAGCTAAGCGAGAAAAATCCGCATTTGAAAGGGATTAAATTCCGTAGAAATCATGGTAAATCTCCTGCTCTGCAAAAAGGCTTTGAAGCTGCGCAAGGTGATGTTGTGATTACGATGGACGCCGATTTGCAAGACAGTCCAGAGGAAATTCCAGAGTTGGTGAAGATGATACGTGAGGACGGATTTGACCTCGTGAGTGGTTGGAAAAGAAAGCGCCACGACCCCTTGAATAAGACTTTACCTTCTAAAGTTTTTAATAAGGTAGTTTCAATAGTTTCGCATATTGATTTACATGACTTTAACTGTGGATTGAAGGCATATCGCAATGAAGTGGTGAAGGCAGTTGAGTTATACGGAGATTTGCACCGTTTCATTCCTTTATTAGCAAAATGGTCTGGTTTTAATAAAATCGGAGAAAAAGTCGTACAACATCAAGAGCGCAAATATGGCGTTTCTAAGTTTGGTTGGGAGCGTTTGATTACTGGATTTTTAGATTTACTGAGCATTGTTTTTGTCGGTAGATTTGGCAAAAGACCGATGCACTTCTTTGGTACATTGGGAGTTCTATCTATTTCTTTTGGTTTTTTGACCTTGATATATTTATCGATTGCTAAAATGATTTTTGAAGAATACGGAATAGCTGAACGCCCCTTATTCTTTTTCGGAATATTGGCACTAATCATTGGTACTCAGTTATTTGTAACAGGTTTTTTAGCAGAGTTAGTTGTAAAAACCGCACCGGATAGAAATACTTATGTGATTGAAGAAAGAGTAAATCTACCCACCGAAAATCCAACAAGTTGAAAAAAATAGTCCTGCTCACACCAGCGCATCCGCTGCGAGGAGGCATTGCTTCTTCCAGTGAACGATTAGCGCAAGAACTCCAAACGGCGGGGCACGAAGTTGTCTTGTACTCCTTTTCGCTGCAATATCCTTCTCTTCTTTTTCCTGGAAAGACACAGTACTCGGATGACCCTGCACCAGAAGGATTGACTATTTTACAAAAAGTAAACTCTATCAATCCTTTCAATTGGTTAAAAGTAGGTCGCGAACTTCGCGAAATGCGTCCTGATCTCATTTTAACGCGCTATTGGTTGCCTTTTATGTCGCCGAGTTTGAGCAATATCATTAGAATTGCCAAAAAGAATGGACACACAAAAGCTATCGCGATTGCGGACAATATTATTCCGCACGAAAAACGTCCTTTTGATACTTCCTTGACTAGTTTATTCATCAAACATATTGACGCATTTGTTGTCATGTCTCGTTCTGTCGCTGATGATATTCGTCAGTTTACGAAGACGAAAAGAACAGAATATATTGCGCATCCGATTTATGATAACTATGGCGTACAAATTGAAAAAACGGAGGCAAAACTTAAATTAGGATTGGATTTAGATACGGATTATATCTTATTTTTTGGCTTCATTCGGGACTATAAAGGATTGGACTTATTGCTGAAAGCAGTCGCAGATAAAAGGCTACGCAATCGGAATATGAAGCTACTCATTGCTGGAGAGTATTACAGTAACGAAGCTTATTATCAGCAGATAATCAAACAGTTACGTCTGCAAGACCATGTTGTTTTGCACACTGACTTCATTCCTCATGAGAAGGTAAAATACTATTTTGGTGCCGCAGATTTAGTAGCACAACCTTATAAAACTGCTACTCAAAGTGGTATTTCACAATTAGCTTATCATTTCGAAAAACCAATGCTCGTCACTAATGTAGGTGGCTTGCCCGAGATTGTCGAGCATGGGAAAGTTGGTTATGTAACCGAAGTAGATGTTGTTGCAATTTCAGATGCTATTGTTGATTTTTATGATAATAGTCGCGAAGCAGAAATGACGGAAGGTGTGCGCGAGAATAAACAGAATTTTTCTTGGGCGAAAATGGTGGAAGGAATTGAGGAATTAGAGGAGTTTGTTAGAATATAACTATGAACTATGAACCTCGTCTCATCAATACGGTACTGAGACGAGGTTCATGGTTGATTTGTTCATAGTTCATAGTTATTTCCTCCCTCTTCCAGGCAAAGCTACCCCAGCCATAATCCCAATCGTTCCAAAATTAACCTTCCCCCAATCAGCCGTCTTCATCTCATCAAATGTCAACTCCCCCGTATCAATATTTTTCAAATAATAATCAAATTGGCTGTTTCTCACACCAGTATAACTAAGCCCAAATACAAAACCAGGTCGTAACCTATAAGCTACGGAAACTGAATAATAAAAACCTCCTTTCTGGTACTGCCAATCTTCTCCCCATTCTATTCCTTCTGCCCCCCAATCTGTAGCGCGAGTAGCTCTAAGTACTTTCCCTACTGACAATCTTCCCAAAAACCATTTATCCGTATATCGATAAGAAGCGCCCAATCCACTCAATCCAAAAGAACTGGATGACCTAAATTTACTCAAAGAACGTAACTCTATTCCCGCTCCATTTTTTTCATTAAAGCGATACCCAGCTCCTATAGCAGCATGTCCCATAAAAGTAGCATCCGCTATCATAGCACCTATGTCAAAATCAACGAACAGTCTTTTTTCTTTATTTTCTGATTGAGCAAAGGTATTATTTGAGATAAAAAAGAAAATAAATACTAAGAGTATTGAAAGGAATATATTATTGTTTTTCATTGGTTTTAATTTTTGAGGAATAGTAAATAGATTAGATTAATTGTCACCATCTAATTTCTCTTGGAAAGGTCACACCAACTGTTACCCCTACAAAAAACATTGAAACGCTACTATCTATATAAGGCAAATATAATATATCAAAATTAGCATCATTGACGATATCAGGGTCATTAAATTCTTTAGTAAATTTCGTTTTACGTGCAAGCGAGACTGTACCTCCTAATAAAAACCCCGAGCGAAATCGAGCTCCCAAAAAGATAGAATTATAAAAACCTCCTCCTGCATACTCTTCAATGTGGTAGGGATGTTCGTCTTCCACATGGGCGGCTAACACCATTCCCTGTGTCAATTTTGCAATAAATTGGTCTTTTACAAATCGAAATGCAAGTCCTATTCCCTGCATATTTCGTACATGAACATTACGGTCAATAGAACCCGCCCCGCGATACTCCAAACCTACGGCTATGTTTCTATTAAAACGATATCCAGAAGTAACGGACACTTGTCCAATAAAAAATGAAGGAATCGGTACAATACTCAACTCCCCATCTACAAATAATCCTTTTTGAGAAAAGGCAGAATTCGGTGCGAGAAAAAATATAGATAGAAAAAGGGCAGAATAAAATGTACAAATATTTTTCATTGGTTTTCGTTGAAGGTTTTATAAAATGGGTTCAATTGCAAATTAACAGAAGTGTTTTACAAAAGTAGCAAAAACCAATGTTTTTGTCTAATCCTTGTCACCTTCTCGCATTTCTATTCTTAAAATGAGCATCTTACTTGAAAGGGGCTTAAATTTGTCTCTGATGAAAAATTGGTGGAAAATAGCGCTATTTTTATTGGTAGGATGTGCTAGTATATCTGCACAGCAACTAGACCATGTGCAAGGAGAAGTCCTTGTCCGTCTGCATACTGGCGTTGAACCAAATTCATTTGCTAACATCATAGAAGAATTTAACGGTAAGCAAACTCAGTTTGAAATCAAATCTCATTCCTCTCACAAAGCCAACATCTGGCTCTATTCTTTTAATAATCAAGTCATTAACGAATATTCTTTTTTAGGTTTCCTTAAAAATCATCCATTAGTTATAGAAGCTCAGTTCAATCATTGGACGGAACACAGAAATGTGCCTAATGATGTCTTTTATGGCTTGCAATGGCACTGGAATAATACAGGTCAAAGTGCGGGAACAACGGGTCTAGATGTCGATGCAGCAGCCGCTTGGGACATTACGACTGGTGGTGTGACAGCACAAGGGGATACAATCGTTTTAGCCATTATCGATGACGGAATGGACTTAAACCACTCGGATTTACAACAAAACCTATGGATTAATCATGCTGAAATTCCTTTCAATGGCATTGATGATGACGGAAACGGTTTTGTAGATGATTATCGAGGTTGGAATGTATTTTCAGAAGCAGACAATCAAGGTATTGGTTCACACGGAACAGCTGTCGCTGGCGTGGCTGGGGCTATCGGTAACAATGGATTAGACCTTGCAGGTATCAATTGGAACGTAAAAATCATGTCCGTCATGGCATCTGGTGGTACAGAAGCAGAGATTATCGCGGGCTATGATTATGCCTGTATTCAACGGTCAATCTATAATCAAACGGACGGCGCACAAGGCGCGTTTGTAGTCGCCACCAATACCAGCTTTGGGATAGATGCTGGCAATCCTGACGAGTCGCCTTTGTGGTGTAGTTTTTTTGACATCTTAGGGGACGTAGGAATTTTAAATGTAGCTGCCACCTCAAATGAGAATGTAAATGTCGATGTAGTTGGAGATTTGCCAACAACATGTACTAGCCCATATCTCATCAGCGTAACTGCTACCGACCACAATGATGCACGCAATTTTTCTGCTTATGGCATCGAACATGTGGACATCGCAGCGCCAGGTGAGGCAGTTTGGACACTCGCGCAAGGTGAGGGTGTTGGGCTACGTACAGGAACTTCTTTTGCGGCACCAGCAGTTACAGGCTTAGTTGGTCTTTTGTACTCTTTGCCCTGTGCACATTTGGGAACTGTCGCTGTGAATGAACCAATATTAGCGGCAGAATTGGTGCGAGACTTTATTTATGCTGGTGTAGAAGCTATTCCTGACTTAGCAGATGAAATCAGTACTGGAGGTCGCATGAATGCGCACCTTTCATTAACTACCGCCTTAAATCTTTGCGAAAATTGTACGGCAGCAGTTATAGCAGATGAAACGCAGCTCTCTCCCACCGAGATTAGTATTGCTTTCGTAGATTTTGATAGCGACAGCACAGATATATTTTGGAGAAGAACCGATGATGATATCACTTGGAACCATGCCGAAAATATCAATAGTCCTGTCTTACTTTCAGGCTTAGACGATTGTACAGCTTATGAATACTATTTGGTGAGCAACTGTGGCGAAAGTCAAGTCACGAACGCTATTCACGAAATACAAACTATCGGTTGCTGCTTGCCTCCTGCCGATATAAATTGGGCTTTGACAGATATAACCAGCGCTTTAATCAACTGGACAGCGGATGAATACAACGAAGGTTACTTTTACAGATACAAATTAGAAGGAAGTGAAGATTGGGAATATGACTTGGATACTATTCATCCTCCTTTTTCCTTCTTTATGCTGCCCTGTACAGTAACAGAAATGCAGATAACGCCTATCTGTTCAGAAACGGATGCTAGTTTTTATGGAGAAAGTTTTTTCATCATGGCTGGCGGTTGTGGAACTTGTACCGATGCTGATTATTGTACTGCACAAGGTTTTAGTACTGCGGCCGAATACATCGAAGGCGTTCTAATTGGTGCTTATTCCTCTTCTTCTAATGGTGACAATGGCGGATATGGTGATTTTACGGGGGAAGATATTGAAT
The DNA here is from genome assembly GCA_937923465.1 of uncultured Saprospiraceae bacterium. Lineage (GTDB taxonomy): Bacteria > Bacteroidota > Bacteroidia > Chitinophagales > Saprospiraceae > JAHDCG01. Next base: position 5,081 of record CALDUB010000339.1, on the reverse strand, counting down.
TAAACATAGGAGAAGAAAGTTCTTTTTCGCTTACACCTGGTTTTCACTTTACAGAATATGAGGAAGCATGGCAAATTTGGATAGATTTAGACCATAGTGGAACTTTTGAAAATGAGGAGAGAATTTTCCACACAGATGAACCTCAAGAAGGTATCGTGACAGGTAGCTTTACTTTACCAGAGGGCACAGCAGGTGGTTCGACTCGGATGCGCATAGCTATGAGCTATGCAGAAACTGGCACATCATTGCCTTCTCCTTGTGTTTCTTTTCCATTTGGAGAAGTAGAAGATTACTGTGTGTATATCAATCAATTTTCAGGAGGAGGAGGTGTTAACTGTGCATTTCCAGCACAAATAAACATAGTGGATAGCACGGAAAGTAGCATTCAATTAGCTTGGTCTGCCATTTCAAATGCCGACTCTTATGAAATCTCTTATCAAGCAGCAGATTTAAGTTTTTCGGATATTATTAATGTGACGGACAATGAATTTTTACTGACCGAATTAGTAACCTGTATGCCTTATTCTTTACACATCAAGACGATTTGTGAAAATGGTTGGAGTAGTATTTATTCACCTGTTTTTGAATTTAGTCCATTGTGTACAAGTGCTATCTCGGAAAATGAGAATACAAATTCAGGTTGGTCTGTTTTTCCTAATCCGACGACTGATATTTTTAGACTTCATATGGCTGACAATACGATTCGAGATGTTGTCATTTCTATTTTAGCCGCAGACGGAAAAATGATTTCTACTCAAAAACAAAGCTTTTCAGCAAACGAAAATGGATTAGTTATTGATAACTTAACTACGCAAAGTGCTGGAGTTTATTTCTTAAAAATTCAATCGACAAGAGGTACTGAAGTTTTAAAAGTTATAAAACAATAGTCTCTTCTAAGCGCTTACTCGGCAAGTCCTAATTAAAACTGATTTACTAGTTGCCTTTTTCCTGTAAAATAATTCATGTTAAATTTATTATTTCATCAATTAAACCTGCGAAAAACGTCGTTAGATGTTTATATTTTCGAATCTAGAAGGCAGATTCATGATATAACCTTCTGATTGTCAATAGTATAAAACACCTCAATACAAAACAATATGAAAAAAACAATTGCAATTTTCGCACTTCTTTTATCCGCAACATTTACTTTCGCTCAATTAAGTGTTGGTGCCAAAGGCGGTGTAAACTATGCCTATTTTCCAGATGTAGAAAATGGCACCGTTCTTAATTTTGTGACACAACCAATCATTGCTTATCACCTTGGTGCTATCGCAGAGTTTGAATTGACTAATCGTTTTGCGCTTACGGCAGAGGTTTTATACTCTGTAAAAGGTAGTGAAGTCAACCAATCCTTTCAGGCTTTCGAAATAGTTACAAGTTTTGCCAATAGCTACGTTTCGATACCTCTTGCAGCAAAAGTCAAAGTAAGTAAATTCGGTTTTCTGGCTGGTGTTGAACCTTCTTTTTTAGCAAGCGAACGCGTAAGATTTAATGACGAACCATGGGAACCAGCGGACGGACTTTCTAATAATTTAGACTTCAGTTTAATTGGAGGTGTCGATGCACGCTTAGGAAAATTATACTTAGCAGCACGTTATATTCATGGATTAAGTGATGCTTTGGAAATAAATTTCACGGATGCCAATGGTAATCCTATTGGAAGTGGTGGTAATCCTAATCGGGTATTTCAAGTATCAGCGGGATACTTTTTTCTTAAATAATTAGACCAGAAAAGCCCTCATTTTCGAATTGAAAATGAGGGCTTTTTTTATGAAAAACAGAGTAATATTATCTAAATCTTTTTTATCCTTGCATAAATATCTACACTAATCAACTCTCCATTTTTCACTTCACATTCACGCATGGTACCTTCATGTTGAAAATTAACCTTAGCCATTGCACTTTTACATTTAGCATTATTACTCTCCACAAATCCTTCGATGCGATGCAATCCTAAATCAGAAAAGGCAAAATCAACAATCGTTGGCATTACTTCTTTTAAAATACCTCTTCCCCAATAATCAGGCAATAGCCACATCCCCACTTCTGCTTTTTTATGCTCTTGGCTCATATCATTAAAGCCTGCTCCGCCATAAAAAACGCCTGTTTCTTTGTCTGTTATCGCCCACCAAATACCTGTATTATTCTTTTCTAAGTCTGCAAACCAAGTCATTTGTTCCTTAGTGGCTTCCAAGGTTTTAAAATTGACACCATAATACTTGATGACTTCTGGATGCGAAAGTCCTTTAAAGACATTCTCTAAATCTGCATCTGTGAATTGGCGAAGGTAAAAACGTGGCGTCGTAATCTCAGGGAATGTATTTGTCATTTTTGATTTTCAAGTTAAAAATATTCCAACCGTTTTAGAATATAAACAGTTCTTCAAATAATAAAAATTTCTACAAATCCTTGCATGCCCGATACAAATCCTCCCAGCCCTTCCGTTCTTTCATTACAGTCTCTAGATACTCTTGCCAGACTTGTTTGTCCGCAACGGGGTCTTTTACTATAGCGCCAGTAATACCTGCTGCGAGGTCATATGCTCTCAATTCTCCGTCACCAAAATGTGTCGCTAAAGTCTGTCCACTATTCATTACAGAAATTGCTTCAGCTGTAGAAAGTGTGGAGGAAGGTGATTTTATCTTATTGCGTCCGTCCTCTGTGCGTCCACTACGCAACTCTCTAAAAATGGTCACGAGTCGACGAATTTCGTCAATTGGTGCAGCAGTCTTTGGTAAATCTAACGACTGTCCAATTTTTTCAACACGTGTTTTAACAATATTTACCTCCTCTTCCATCGTCGCAGGCAATGGCATAACAACTGTATTAAAACGACGACGCAAAGCAGAAGATAATTCATTGACACCTTTATCTCTATCATTCGCTGTCGCAATGATATTAAAACCCTTAACTGCCGCTACTTCGGTGTTTAACTCTGGAATTGGAAGAACTTTCTCAGATAATAGCGTGATTAAATTATCCTGCACATCAGATGGAATACGCGTCAGCTCTTCTATTCTTGCGATTTTCCCCTCACGCATAGCAGACATAATCGGACTAGCGACAATGGCATTTTCGGTCGGCCCTTCGGACAAAAGTCGTGCATAGTTCCAGCCGTAACGAATAGCATCTTCACTCATTCCCGCCGTTCCTTGAACCAATAAAGTACTTCTTCCTGAGATTGCAGCGGTTAAGTGTTCACTCACCCAAGTTTTAGCAGTACCGGGGATACCAACGAGCAACAAAGCGCGGTCTGTAGCCAAAGTAGCCACGGCAATCTCCATTAAACGGCGATTTCCAAAATATTTTTGTTCTATTTCGGTACCATCTTCGGTTTTCCCCCCCATCAAATATGTCACAACTGCCTGTGGACTCAGCTGCCAATTTTCTGGTCTTGGACGTTTATCTTCTTTTGCTAGAATTTTTAATTCTGCGGCGAAAACATCTTCCGCATGTGGTCGTATAATAGAGGACATAAGTATTTATTTTAGTGCAAAATTAGAAAAATGGGTGATAGGTAGTCACTTTTTATGATTTAATTTATTGAATAAAAAAATGAAAAATCCTCGTAATCACTCCAAATTAATTGTTCTTAAGGCTTTAAATCAATCATCTGTAAATTTTTCATAACATAATAATCACAGATTACTAACTTTGGCCTATCATTTGTATTAGGCATTATACACAATAACACACTTTTAAGATTTTTTAAGACACGCGCACATTACTCAATAGTTTTTAGTTTAATAAATATTGGCGAATATATTAGAATTACTAGTCTTTGTACACCACTTTATGTTGTCACATAAACAATAGTTTCATTCTATTTTTTTTTCGCAAAATACCTGATTATTACATTTATATTATGAAGCCAACGAGTAAACACATATTAACCTCGCTTTTTGTCTCAGTCTTACTGAGTATGCCGACTGTGGATAGCAATGCACAGGAGGGAAAAGCGGTATTTGCAAGCTATAAGCCTGCATCTAAGGAGGGTGTCGAAGTTCCCAAACGGTTAGAACGCAAATTTCGAAGAGATGCTGCGCGCCTCGCTTTACGCTTAACTGCTGAACAAGAGGATTTACGCTATCAAAACATCAGTATCCCTCGCAATAATATTGAGACATTTTATAGTATATTATCCAATATCTATTCTAATGACCCTGTAGCGCAGTCCATTGCTAACTGTAATGTTCATACTTTCCCTGACCCGTCGATTGACCGTTTTATCGTGATATTTGATAAGACTGTTGCTTGGGCTGAGCCTTTGCAAATGGGTATCAGTGAAACTGATAGCGACGAGATTAACGAACTATTAGACAGATATGACTTGGTTTTAGATAAGCATGTGCAGTGGAATGACACACAAGATGCTATCACTATTCGTTCAAAGGAGCCTTTAAATATGGCTGCTCTGGCAAATGAATTCTACAATGTAGAAGGCGTAGCTGAGATTGACCTCGGCGTGCCTGATGTGGGCGGAAATGATATTCAAATCCGCCGCATAGAAGCTGGATGGACAGTTCAATATATCCTACGTTTTGGTTCACAAATAACAGGAAATGGTAAACAGCATGTCTGGATTTACCAAGCTAATGACGGTGGTGAGATTAAACTCATCAAAGAAGACGGCGACCCAATCCCAGAGTGGATGCGCTGTGAGCTAAAGTTACCTAATCGATACATGGCGGTTAACAAGATATAAATGACGGTTGAGGGTTGACGGGCGCTTCGCTTGACGGTAGACGAAGCCAACGTGACTTAAGTCTGATTTGTACAAAATAAAAAAAGGGGATAAAATCTGATAACAGATTTTATCCCTTTCTTTGTGTAAGACACTAAGAGCGACTATCAATCATAACATACACCTACCCCTATCATCAATTCTCACCAGACTTTCCTCTCTTCGCTAATATTCCTGCTAATATTCCCGGGAAAAATCGTTTGAGGTAAACACCTAATTTTTCCTTTCCACCTACATAGATTTCTCTTTCTTCTTTTTTTATAGCTTTTAAAATGCGTTGTGCTAAAGCTTCTGCCGACATGCCTTGCTCTTGATTGGCATCCATTTCACCAGACGG
>CALDUB010000338.1 GCA_937923465.1 uncultured Saprospiraceae bacterium | reverse complement strand
GTTTTAATCCTTGCGTCTTTGCGACGGCTATTTGCTTTTGTAGTTCTGCATCATTCGCCATAACTAAGCGAAAGACACCTTCTTTTTTATTGCGCATTTTGACAGGCTCGCTGTACATATTGGTTGCACTAAATGCCTTTTGCAGAACTGGCGCAACCATGGCGCAATACTTTTCTGCTCCTTTTTTTATCAGTGTCGGTCGAGTGCTAAACCAGAATAAAGTTCCAAAAGCCAACAAAAAGAAAAAGAAGTGTTTTAAAATCTTCTTCATCTTATTATGCTTTTGTGTTATAGTCTGAACTTGCTTTCTTCATTGCCCAATTTGCCCATATCATCCATATCACAATACTCAATGCAGTGAAGATGACGAAACAGCCTTGTTCATGTAGCAAATCAAAAGTTGATTGTGATGCATAAGTCTTGGCATAGAAAAGTCCGAATAAACGAAAAATATTTAGTGCAAATAATCCAAGAAACCCCATGAGTAATCCTGGTACTTTATATTTGAAAGCGATTGGAAAAACGGACACGGCACATAGCAATAATGCTGTTGCTTCGAGTCCGTCACAACCACCTTTGATATTAATGGAACTGTCTGTAGTTGCGCTGGAAATTACTGTACCATTAGACACTGTGTTTGCACCGAAAATATTTAGAAAGAAAGAAGTGATATTCGCCTGTGCTGTAACTATTGGTTCGTTTAAGTAATTTTGGTAGAAAGCAGATTTATAAAAAACGTAAAAAAGCACCATGCCGATTATCATCATGATGACGAAACGCAAAGCTGGACTTTGTGGCAAAAGCCGAAAGGGCCTTTTGACTGTGTGTTGTGTTGTAGACATAGTACTTTTGATTTCTTGATAAATGTAGTAAATTCTTAATCTCGTAGTCTGTGCTTTTGTGTTTTCGTTTTACAAAGATAGAATATCGCTATGGGCTAAATTCTTCATTATTGGGGTATTTTCCGTCAAGTCTCATTCGAGGTGTATCAAAATCCGTCAAAAAGGGGTTTAATCCGTCAAAAAACGTTTTTCGACACTGTTAAAAGAAAGTGTGTAATTTTCCGTCAGAATCAATATTTGACGAATTTTGTTACATTTTCCTTGAGTATTACTGTAATTGGAGTGATTCAGAAGGTAATTTTCCAAAGCGTTTTTTATAGCTTCTGGAAAAGGTTCTTGCATCACTATATCCAACTTCTTTTGCCACTCTTGCAATGCTGTCATAAGTCTGATTTTCTAATAAAATCCGAGCTTTTGCCAGTCGTATTTCTTGCAGATATTTTACTGGTGTCAGTCCTGTCAAACCTTTTAGTTGTCGGAGTAAAGAAGACTCACTCATTGCAAAATGTCGCGCCAAACTTGGAACTGTCATCAAATGACTTGTCAAATTTTCTTTAACATAAGTCTCAAATGCCTCTAACCAAGCTTTATCTTTCTCCCTAATTTTTAAAGTATTTTTCTGAGGTTTATCTTTTCTAATAACCTCTTTTCTCCTTCCTTGATTGTCCAGCAAATTTTTAATGCGTACTAACAATTCTTCCTCCTCAAATGGCTTTAACAAATAATCATCAACGCCTATCCGCAATGCCTTAAGTTTGTCTTGAATATCTGCACGTGCAGTCAACATTATGATTGGAAAATGGCTAAAACTATCTTTTGTTTTTAGTTCTTTCAAAAATTGAAATCCGTCCATAACAGGCATCATTACATCTGAAAGAATGAGAGCAGGTACAAAAGAAGTATCTTCTAATTTTTCAAGTGCTTTTTGTCCATTTTCAGCAGTAACTACCTTATAAAATGGAGAAAGTAAGGAGTCAAGATATTCTTGCAAACTCCGATTGTCTTCTACTACTAATATAATTGGCAATTCGACCTCTAAGTTATTAGGCGCAGCAATTAAGTTAAAATCTTCTTCCTGAATTAATTCTTCGTTTTCTATAGTATCTCTCGTTCCTAAAACTTCTTTTCGCGGAAATTCTATATAAAAAGTACTTCCCTCACCTAACTTGCTTTTCACCCCAATCTCGCCGTCCATTAGTTTTATCAAATTTTGACAAAGTGATAATCCTATACCTGTTCCTCCTTCCGTAGCGGTGTCCGCTTGTTCTGATTGATAAAATCTATCAAAAATACGCAGTAAATCATTCGGGTGAATTCCTCTTCCTGTATCTGTAACTGTTAATCGAATTTTGGAAGCTAAGTCTTCTACTGTTAGAAAAATCTTTCCTCCTACAGGAGTAAATTTTATCGCATTAGACAGCAAGTTATTGATGATTGTCTCTATTTTCTTGCGGTCCAATTGTAATTTCAAATCTTTTTCACTCTCATACAAAAAGGTAAATTCAATACCAGACTGCTGTGCAAAAGACTCAAATGTAGATGCGATACGGCGAATAAGCGGATAAAATGTTTCTGCTTGTTCTTCCAACTTTAATTTTCCACTCTCTAACTTTGATAAATCAAGAATAGACCCGACCAGTTTGAGTAAATCCTTGGCACTCCGATGCGCCATTTTCAAATAACTAGAATTGCGTTCGTCTAGAGTTTCAGATTTAAGAGCGGAGCTAATCGGTCCTATTATTAAAGATAGTGGTGTGCGGAGTTCGTGGCTGACATTCGCAAAAAAACGTGATTTTGCGATATCCAGATTAGCTAATCGCTCTGCTTGTTTTTGGATGAGAGCATTTTGCGCAGCTAATTCTTTTTTTCTTTTGCGTTGCATATACATACCAAAAATAAGAAGTCCTGTCAGCAAAAGACCAAATCCGATGATAACCAGTAAGTTTGTTAGTTGATTCTCTTGTAAAGTCAACTCATATTCTTGCTCTTTCTTTTCTGTTTTCAGTTGTTCTGTTTCCAATTGTAAATGATAATTTCTCAATTGAAAACCTGCATTCTGCTCTCTTATCTTTTCGCTATAAAAGTATTCCTGTTTCGTATTGAATAAGGCATCTGCGTAACGTCCTTCTTTTTCTGCAATTTTGGCTTGAAAAGCATAGTTTTCCAACAAAAATTCATCTAGTCTTAATTCTTCTGCCTTTGTTTTCGCTCTGTTAAGATAAGACTTTGTCAAACTCACATTTCCTCTTTTCCATTCTAGCTCAGCTAATAGATGTAGTGTTGAAATCTCTAACCAACGGCTGCCGTCCTCTTCACTAATCTGCAAGGCCTTTCGATAATAAGCTTCTGCTTCTACAAGATTATTTTTCGATTTTGCTATATCTCCACGCGCCAAAGCTATTGTTATTCCAAAACCCGACTCTTTAAACTTTACAGGATTAGATATTTCAGAATTTTCCACTGCCGCAAGATGCGTCTCTACTTCGTCATAATGTCCAGCAAGTAAACTAAGATTAATCAGCCTATGATGTATATAAATAGCTATTCTCTCATCTTCAATTTCCTTTACCTCCTCTAATAATGCGTTCATCTCTGGCAATACCTCTTCGTAATCTCGGTAACGCAAGCTATTTTCTAATTTGCTCATTCTCAGAATAGCGACTAAGTATTCATTGCCTATTTCTTCAAATATTCGCTGTGCTTTTTCTCTATTAGTTGCTTCTAATTCCTCGTTTTGCATGGCGCCATAAAAACGCCGTAGATTCATATAAGAACGTCCTTCTTTTTCTAAGTCTTTCTCGCGCCGAGCTATTTTTCCTATTTCCTGCGAAATATAAATAGCTGCTGGCAGGTTGAATTTAACTTCAACATAATCTCTTATCGTTTCATAGCTATCAAAAAGGCAATCAACATCCTCGTCGCAGTGGTCACGCACAAATTGAATAATAAAGTAAAAAGCAGTGTCTGATTTTTGTTGTCCTAACTGAGTTTCTATAGTGGGCCACAGGTCATCTCCAGCAGAGATTCTGTTGTCTTGAGCTTGCAGGTTGCAGACTCCTGATATTGAAAATAAAAGAGTTAAAAATAAAAATTTTATCTTCAGAATGCCTCTTAAATTGTCAATAGTATTTCTTTTACTAGTCAGACTTGTTTTCATTTATCAAAGGGGATAAATACTTGTACAATTATAATTTCAGCTACTTAAAAAACTCAATACATTGCACACTTTGGGCGTTTATACTTTGTCAACTAAGTATTGTTAAAAGTTATTTTTAAAATAATCTTAGAAGCTGTTTGAATTAATCTTGTTCAGATATTCATATGTAGTTCAAATACTGCTTACTAGTCTTTTGAGGCAAAAGTAATAGGGGGTAACAGAGTAATATTAATAGATTGAAGGTAAGAGAAAGTGATATGAAAAGTTTCGGAGGAGAGTTTGAAAAACTGATAATTATATTATGAACTATTAGTTTCTCCTGATTAGCAAGCGTAAAGATACTATCTTAAACCTTTATTTTGCCTGCCAAAAACACCTCATATCTGCCAATGATACCCTATTATCGCCAATATATGTTTGTTAGTCACCTCCAACCAGAATTTTGCAGTACTTGCAGTGGTTTCATATTAAATTCTTTTTCAAACTGACTGATAAAGTAACTCACATTTAGATATCCGACAGAATAAGCGGTTTCATTGACTGTTCTGAAATGTCCGTTTTGTAGATTATCCATGGCACGTTTCATACGTTGCTTACGTAGGTACTTTTGAGGGGGCAATCCCATTAATTCGTTTAACTTGCGGAAAAGGTTGCGTTCACTGACGCCCATTTCCCTAGCTAATCGCTCGTTGTCAAAAGTATGGTCTCCGATATGGGTTTCAATGATTGCATCTAATCGTTCTACCCACCTCCGTGCACCTTCGTCTTTCTGACTACCCATTGTTTGAAATTTTGGTATTGCTTCCATTGTTTGTTTTCATTTGGTTTAATGTTAGACCCTATAACTTGAGTCTTGGCTTTTTGGGTATTTGTTTTCTTGGAGGTTTCTATGCTTTCTTTCTTATTATACTACAAAGATGCCATTATTACGACATTATTTCCAAAGACAAATTGAGTAAATTACCACAATAAAAAAAAGACTTTTTCAAGACAAAAATCAAAATAAACACCTGTTAATCAACTCATTACAATTAAAAAGACATCACAAAAAAAACATCTTTTTTGACCCGTTTTTTCACTACTTTTGCGGAAGAAAAGTTCGAAAAAAGACCAAACCAATTAAAAAAAGACTTTTTCCCTCCAATTTTCATGTAAAAGAAGACTCTGATAGCATATCATTTATCCGAAATTTATCCATAACACACTAGTAATCATTGCCTTACAAAAACATACTGTACACGATGGTATCTACTTTCTCGTCTAAATATTTTGAAATATTAAAAACATTCTCCGAGTCAGAGTTAAAATCTTTGGACTCTTGGCTCAACTCCTCTTGGTGCAATAGCAATAAGAACCTCATCACCCTACTCGATAAAGTCAAAAAATACTATCCAGACTTTGATAATGACCGACTGACGAAAGAAAGGTTGTTTAAGCAAGTATTACCAAAAGGTAAATATAGTGACCGCCGTATGAATAACTTACTCTCTGAGGGCTACCAAGCCGCGGAGAAGTTTATCATTTTTCAAAAATTATCACAAGACCAAAAATTACAAAAAGACCTGCTGAGTCAAGAATTTCAAAGCAGACATTTAGAAGATTGGTTTTTTCGAGATATACAAAAGGTAATCTCTCGATTGGAAGAAAAAGAAGTCAAAGACTGGGAAGACCATCTTGATTTACTACGTCTCAATAGACGAATGTATCATCATCCTAATCAAAATCCTCGCATGCAGGTTGGTGGTGAGACAATTGTCAAAATGGGAGAACAATTAGATTTGGTTTATCTTTTGGAGAAGGCAGCAATTATTAATGAGAAGATAACGAGAAATAGAATAGTAAAAGATGAAAATTATGAAACAGAAATAGAATTGAAAAAGTGGAATATAGTCTGTCAAGATATTCACCATCCAGCCATTGAATTTTACAAAATACGCTTTGCATATACGGAAGAAAAAAGAGTGGAGCAATATTTTTCATTGCGAGATTCTTTTATTTCAGGGTATGGAAAATTAAGTTTAAAAGAGCAAAAAATACACTTAATAGGCTTACTGAATGACTCTTCTTTGATGTTTAGAATGGGACACATTGAGATTACAGCAACTTTACCTTTGTATAAATTGGGTTTAAAAACTGGTATTCTTTTACACAAAAATAAACTCACCTATACTACTTTCACTAATATTGTATCGGCCAGCAATACAAAAAAAGACTTTGACTACACCGAAAAGTTTATTGAATTATATGGGGATAAACTTGATGAAAAAATGCGAGAAGAAGCCATTATATGGGCGAAGGCACATTTATCATATTACAAAAAAGATTACAACACTGCTCTTGACTTATTAATGAGTGCTGATAATACATCTACATTTTTTCAACTTAACTCTCGAATACTGACGACTCAGATTTATTTCGATTTGTACTTAGTAGATAATTCTTATCAGGAGTACTTAGTAAATTATTTTGACTCTTTTGAAAAGTGGTTGTATAGAGAAAAATTTAGGTCTAAATTTACAAAAAAAGCTTTTCTAAAATTTGTACAAAAATGTAGGGCGCTGGAGAGACATTATTCAAATTTAGATTTTCAAGCAGAAAAATTAAAAGACTTATTAGAAGAAGAGAATATACAAGGGCTTACTTGGCTGAGGGTAAAACAAAAGGAAATACTAAAAATGAGGTCGCCCAAAAATTGAACGACCTCAATAGTATTTTAATTGGTTCTCTGACAAATCCTCCCGTTGCACGGGGAGATTTGTCAAAGAACGTTTTAATTTATCGTTAATTCCTCAATAACAATATCCTGCGCCGTCTTCAAAGCCAAGCCTGATAAATTATGACTACCAAGGTCAAAAACTACCTGCAAAGTGCCATTGCTGCCTGTGTAGCTGTTCACAGCAAAAGTTAAACTAACAGATTGACCTTGAGCATTTGTAAAAAGTAGCGTTTGGTTTGCTAGTAATACTGATTTAGTGCAATCATGATTGACAGAAAAATTGACATAGTACTTGCCATTTACTTGTGATTCGGAGGTAACTGTCGCTTGTAATTTTACTGTTATGCCTGCCTTCTCCATGCTCTCCTCATCGGCGGTTTCTGTGTCAAGGAAGATTTCTTTTCCGTCAAAATCTGTATCTTGGTTAATTACCTGTTGTAAATTATCCGTTTCGGACAAAGTAATCGTCTCTTTCGAGCAAGATGAGAATACTAAAATTGTTGCTAAAACGATGAATGACATTAAATTTTTCATAAAAAATAAGGATTGTTGCCCCCTCACCGCCCACAAAGGGCGGCAGAGGTAAGCTATTTTTGAAAATGAATGAGATGTCCGGTCCGCCCTGAAGCAGCTTCGGTTCATTTCCGTCCCTAATTCATCATGTATACCTGATGAGTCAGTTAGCGTATAGCTCGGTTGGGTACAGAGAGGGCTACTCATTGTACTACCGACGGAGGTTAAAAAAAATTGAAAGCAAATAATTCCCTAACTAGAGAGAATAAATTATTTATTAGATTTGTTAATCAAACTGTATCACTCTATTGTGATTGTTTGTTACTTAGTAATGATACGAGAGTGACCTGTGTGACATTTGACGTGACTTTTTTTATTTTTATTTTAATAAAAGATACTGATACAGATAAACATCTTTAAGCCTAAACAAACATAACCCCCTGATTATCAAACCCATAAAAACCAAAAAAAAATTAAAACATTCCCTAAAAAACTTTACGAACAAAAGATAAAATGAAAACAAACATAACTGTCCTACTTCTATTCCTTCTATCCAATCTCTTCGCTCAAGAAGAACAAAACTATCCTACTCTAAAAGCACAGCAGTACGCAGAGACAGCCCTAGCCGCCCATGCCGAGGGTAATTATCAAGAAGCAGAGAAACACGCAAAGCTTACTTTAAGAGAACTACGTGGAGCAGAGCAAAAAAATACAGCCTTGTACACCTCATGGCAAGAGAATAGGGCGGTCATTTTATTAGAGTTGGGAGATGTATCAGAGGCAGTAAAACTCTATCAGGATAATGCAGAAAACGTGATTAAGTATTTTGGGGAGTTGTCGGGAGAGTACATCGCCAATCGGACAGGAATAGCTAGAGGCATCAGAAGCGATATGGAAAGTTATGCAGATGCTGTGGTTTATCGGCTAGAGGCACTACGCGTTGTAGAGCAAATCGTGGAAGAGAAAGACCCTGTGCTTTGCCACTATTTGAACTTGGCAGCAGAGGACTTGCGCTATGCCGGCGAACATGAGCAGGCTATAGCTGCCTACAAAAGACTCATCTTGTTAATCGAGAAGTATCAGGGTAAAAATGCACCTGAATACGGATACACTTTACTGAAACTAGGCGGTACTTATGCAGACAGATTAAAATGGGAGGAAGCTCTACCTAAATTGAAAGAAGGACTGAAACTGTACGAACCATTTTTTAGCAATCCAATTGAAAGGTACATCGCTGATAAGAATTTATTTAATGCTTACTTTCAAACTGGGGATATCGAAAATGCAAAAAAGTATTTGCGTAGTATGCCGAGTTCAGAAGAGTTTGCATCTAAATTACCAATTTCTATTCTTGGCAATTTTTATTCTGAAATAGCAGATTTTCACGAACTAACGGGCGAACCCGATAGTGCTAGTTATTACTTAAAAAAAGCTTTGACAAAAAATAAGGAAGTATATGGAGAGAATAGTACACAATACCACTTTTCTATCTACCGAATAGCTCTTTTTGACCGAATGTCCGCAAATTTCTCAGAGGCAGAACGAGGCTATAAAATAGTTTTGGATTGGTTAGAGCAGAATCCCGAGCAGCGCAGTATTTCTAAATTCTATCCAGAAATAGGTCTTCTTTATTGTTATACTGATATGGGGAAATATGAGGAAGCCTCAGCCATGTATCCGCAGGCACGAGAGGTCAGCGAAAAGATTTATGGAAAGTATTCTTTCTCCTTATCAGAGGTTTATATGCATGCCGCTTACGCATTTAGAGGTAAAGGTGACAATCAAAGAAGTAAGGAAGCCTTTGCCCTTTGGACAGATACGTATCAGCAATATCTTAATCGTATTTTCCGATACTTCTCAGAAGACCGTCAACAAAAACTACTACAGACGCAAGCCAATGTTTCTTCGCAGATTTCGTCTTTTGCGTTTGATGAGACAGACAGTTTGTATGTCAATACTGGGTTTATGATTGCACGTCATTACAAAAATTTACTCTTTGACGGACTATCTGAGCGACAGGCTATTGCCCGACAGGAAAATTCTGCCACCGCAGATTTGTGGGCACGTAGAACGGCTGTAGGCAAGTCTTTAGCAGATTTATATATGCAAGCAGGTGGTACAGAAAGTGAAGATTTCGCAGTTTTAAGGGAAGCCTATACAGATTTGAATGACCAGATTGCTCTGACTGCCGCTGACTTAATGGTAGATAATCGTTCGGAAAATAGCTTCTCAATAAATACCCCCGAAAAAGGTACTGCGATTTTAGAGACTGTCCGTTTTAGATACTATGACGGTTTAGTCGAGTCTACTGACAGCGTCTTTTATGTTGCTTACCTGCTGCGTCACGACCGCCAACCTGAGCGTATTTTTCTTTTTGAAGAAAGTGAATTGGGTAAAATATCTGCAACTCGACGCCTTTACAATCCTAAAGCTGCTGAGGATAAAGTCACTTGGCGTAAAATGCTAGCCGATAAACTGTTACCATATCTGACGGACATTAATACTTTGTATTATTCACCGACTGGATTATTGCATCGCATTAATTTTGGAGCAGTACCAATTGATGACGAGCGTACTTTTGCGGACCGTTTTGCATTGCACTTGCTCCCGAGTACTCTGCGAGCAGGACAAGCCGCAAAGATAAAATTAGCAGAAAAAGATGCGCTTATTTTTGGAGGAATAGATTATGACACCTCTGCCGAACTGTCAATAGCAGAACCCAAGACAGACCCGCCTTCTAATCAAAGAAAAGAAGTCAATCCGAATGGTTCTGCCTGGGAATATCTTCCATGGACCTTGCAAGAAGTCGAGGATATTCAAACAACTCTTTCCAAAAACGACTTTCGCACACGACTGCTGACTGGTAAGCAAGCAACAGAAGAAGCATTCAAAAAAATAGGTACAGAAACAGCCTCGCCACGCATTTTACATTTGGCGACTCATGGTTACTTTTTTCCTTATCCTGAGGAAGAAAAGAAAACGGAGGGGATTCGTGCGGTACATAACTCTTTGATACGTTCAGGTTTAGTTTTGTCGGGTGCCAATCCTGCTTGGACAGGTGCAAGTTCTCCCACAAAACAAGAAGACGGCATCTTGACAGCTTACGAAATCGCACAAATGAATCTCAGTAATACCGAGTTAGTCGTCCTCTCTGCCTGTGATACGGGACTTGGCGACATCAATGGTAACGAAGGGGTCTACGGACTACAAAGAGCCTTTAAAACGGCTGGAGTTAAGTATGTCTTGATGAGTCTATGGTCTGTGAATGATAAAAAAACTTATGAATTCATGACGCGCTTTTATGATTTGTATCAAAATGAGGGGAAGTCCATTCCAGAGGCATATCAGTTAACACAGAATGAGCTGCGGGTAAAGTATGCATTGCCTTTTAATCCGCGTGGGTGGGCGGGTTTTGTGTTGGTGGAATAGCTTTTTTTGATAGTACGAATTACGAAAAATGGGTCTATACTTTGTCGAAAACAAAATATAGACCCATTTTTTGTAAAAATCATCCCACCAAGCCACGCCCAAGTCAGAGCAGTCGTACTTCGTAATTCGTACCTCGTACTTCCACATCATTTCACCTCAAACTGCCCCGAAAATACCACATCTTCCGTTTCCTCATTCTCTATCAAATAATAATAAAGTCCTCGTTTCAGTTGTAATTTTGGACGCGAAAAATATTTAAAACCATCTGCTGACGCGTTGATTGTCAAGGCTTCCTTTTTCAGATACTTCCATTCTTCAAAATCTTCTTTTTTATTGTTGAATATCAGTAGATTAAGTGTAGGTGCAACCTCTTCATCAGTACTTAAATTTCCTGTAAAAGGAAGAACAAATGTATTTTTTCGCCAATTTAATACCGCATTTTCAGAAGGGCTGTTTGGACTGATTTTTAAGTTTCCACCACGTACATCCGTCGTCATTTGCTCAAAAAGTGGGTTAGGAACTAAGTCCACAGGGTCTGCGAGAGCAATTGGATTGCTGGGTTCTATCGTTATTGGGTCTGGTTTAACTGGACCGTCATTATTGGTATCGTCATTAATTGACTCCTCTTCGTTTCCTTGAGATGCAACTCCTTCGTCTCCTATTGTCGTATCATTCGGCAATTTCACAGAAGGACTATTATTAATTTTCACAGGATTATCTACTATGACTTCTGTTTCCTTTTGATTAAAATAAAAGAAGGCACCGACCAAAAATAAAATAGTTGCCGCATAAGCTAAAGGTCGATAATTAAAGCCAGCGGAAACCTTTCCCCTACTCTCGGCGATTACAGTTTTCTGCATGATGCGCATAGCCTTCACCTCTTCCCGCAAGTTCTTGTCTTGCATCAGTTCAAATTGAAAAGCGGATTTTTCGCTTTCCGTCATCGTATTACGGATATATTGCTCTATTCTTTCGCTCTGTCTGCTCATAAAAATAGGATTGCCAGTAGTGTGAATGCCTTAAAAACCAAAGATTTCAATCGCGTTATAATACGTTGTTTTCGTTTGCGACAAGCTGCTGGACTAATTTCCAAATCATCGGCGATGTCCTGAAGTTCTTCTCCACTAAAATAACGCAGCAATAAATTTTTGTCTTCGTGATTGAGTTCTTCTAGTTTTTCTTGTATCTCTGAGATTTTTTCTGCCTCTTCTGCTTCTGCCTTCTCTCTTGCCGTATTCATTCTTTCGCGCATGACGCTTAAAGCATCCCCTTCCATGAAATACATACGCTGTTCTTTACGTAGACGAGCAAAGCCTTCTTTGAGTTTAAAACTCGCCGTTGTGATGACTGCAGCTTCTAAGTTTCCGTAGTTTTCAAAAGAACCTGTCTCGAATATCTGATAAAATTTCAATAAGGTTTCTTCTATAACTTCTTCCAGAAATTGGTCGCGACTCAATAATGCGCTAGAGGGATACATCTGCGTTCGCTTTCGCAAGAAAGGAACCAAACTTTTCCGAAACCGAGCTATAAGCCAATTCCATTCCCGCGCTTCTTTTTGCCCTAGAGCACTTAAAAAGCGGTCAAATTCTTTGTCTGGTATGTATGCTAGTCTCGCGTTCAATTTATTCTCAGTGTGTAGTATAGTTACTGACAGCTAAACTTGATTCACCTGTTAGTAATTACAGTAATGAAGAAAAAAACATCTGTGTGACATTTTTTGTAGTAATTATTTTTATTTGTTGTGCAAATCTAACAAAATCCGCCAATTTTCTTTTCTATTTAATAGTCGATTCCTGCCTATTTTACCTCTAAACGATATCCCACTCCATGAATATTCTTAATCGCCAACCTTTCATCCTTTCTCAAAATTTTCCGCAATCGCGATATAAAAACATCCAAACTCCGCCCAACAATGACGCCTTCTTCACTCCATACTGCATCTTGAATGTCTTCTCTTTTTAAGACTTGGTTGGGGCGCGTCGCGAAGTATTCTAATAGTTTGCTCTCGCGAAAGGTTAGTTTTTTCGATTCATTATCGACTTGAATGAATAAGTTTTGAGGCTGAAAGAAAGAATTTCCAATTTGAATGGTATTGACAGAAGATGCCGTATTTGTAAGCTTAGTTTTCTTTTTATCTAGTTTTTTAACGGAAATAAATAAGCCAATTCCGCCAATAATAAAACTCAAAAATGCAAAAGGCAGATACAGATTGCTTTTCTTTTTTACGTCATCAAATGTAACACTTAGGGCATTACAACAATCTCCTTCTCTTATACGTCCTTGGCAGGCAATATTCCCATTTTCAAAAGCCAAAAGATTATATCCTAATATAACTTTGTCTTCTTCACAATCTCTAATGGAAACTATATACGCGCGCTCAATTCCAAAGTTCTTTAATGCTGTATCCAATACCGTCGGCAAGGTATCGTAATTTATTTCTTTTTCTATCTCGGTACGGTGGGTGTTTTCAAAAATCTGTTCGACGGGAAAAACCATAGTGGTATCATCTTCCGCAATTTTATGTAAATTGTGAATAGTTTGGCGAATAGCCAAGTTGATTTTGATAGCTTCTGCGTCCTTGTTCTCTTTTGTCGATGTGGCAAAAAAATGCAAGAACAACATCATGCCACCAAGTGAAAAACAAAAAAGCGCAGCCCATTTAGATTTATTCATAGCGTAAATTTACAGACGTTGGTGCTTATTTAATAGTGTTTTACATTTCGTTTACACTGTTTTACGGTGGATTTAACTTTTGCT
>CALDUB010000337.1 GCA_937923465.1 uncultured Saprospiraceae bacterium | reverse complement strand
TGGATAAATTTGACAGAGAGATTTTTTCGATAGTTTTCTTTTAAAAATCGTTGCATGCCGTGTGCCGATGCTTTGCTCGGCGGTCTGCATCACAGCCTGCCCCGACACTTCGGGGGAACTATTTTTAAGAGGAAAATAGCGGCAAAACATCCTGTCAAAATTTCCAGATAAATAGGGTTACGTACTTAAGTAGTTGTTCCTTTGGAATACTCTTGAAAATAGGTTAACTTGCTCAAGATTTTTTAGAAGTCCCAACACAAATAATGAGGAAATTAAAATTACTATTATCAGGTTTACTGCTGCTTTTTTCTGTGTATGTATACGCCGACTTATGTATCATCAATAACCCTCAAGAGTTGTATCAACTACAGTCTATCACCGAGATAGCTGAAGACAAAGGGGGAGATGTTACCTCTGTAAATATTGGAAACTATGTCAGTACTCTTGACTTTCAACCTTACAAGGGACATAGTCTTGAGCTCAAAACCAATCAAAAATATTGGGGTAGATTTCAAATTAAAAACGATTTACTTCTTTCTACTGACTATGTCGAGTGGATTCTAGAATTTTCAGGAAGTTGGACTGATTTAGACGTCTTTATCGAACAACAAGACGGTACATTTGAACAGTTAAAAAGTGGCGTATTCGTTTCTAATCGCGAAAAAAAGTTTGTACCAGAATTAGAAGGAAATTTTGTTAAAATAGTACTGGCTGGTCAGCAGACACGTCGCGTTTTCTTTCATGGAGAAGGGAAACGGGGAAATGCGCCTCCCAGTTTTATTGCAAAGTTAAGCCACTCTGATGCCTACTTTTTAGGACTAAAATCTCGCCGTTCTGGTCAGGCTCTATACATTGGATTTATTGTAATGATGTTGCTTTACAATCTCATTTTTTACTTTATCAATCGAGACCGCAGTTATTTATATTACTCGATTTATCTCTCTACTTTAGTCGTTTATACTTCCTTTGTGACGGGAGATTTGGCAGATTGGATAGAGCCTACATTATTGCCCAATCATCCTCAGTTTTTATACTTTGGAAAAATAGCGATATACATAGGTTTGATAGCTTATTTTGCTTTTTTACGCCGATTTTTAGACCTTAAAACATTACTTCCCAAGTGGGATAAATTCCTAATTATTTTCTCAATTATCGGTATTCCTTGGATTATCGTTGATGTGTTTTTGATGTTTAAAACCAACTTTAGTTATATCATTGGTGACTCTCTAACCCTTGTTTATATTGGATTGTTTATCCTTATTAATATTGTTTTTGCTTATCGCTTGTATCAAACAAAGGACAAAAAAGGTTACTTCATCGTAGCAGGAATAGCGGCTCTTTGTCTTGGGTTTTTGTTGACTGCTTTTGAGTGGATGCAGACTGTCGGATTTTCAGCGATTTACTCTATCATCGGTTCAATAGTAGAGGTCGTTCTCTTTTCTTTAGGCTTGGCTTATCGTCAGTGGGAGGGGCAAAAGGCTAAGCAAAAAGCTTATTTTGAATTGGAAAAGAGCAATTTTGAAAAGAAGCAAGAGCAGGCCGAATCCTTACGTTTGAAACAACTGGATGAATTAAAAACAGATTTTTATACAGCAATAGCACATGAGTTTCGCACGCCTTTGACGGTCATCATGGGTATGAATGAAAATATATCCAACAATGAAAAAGAAAAGCAACTCATCAGACGCAATAGTGAGAATTTATTGCAACTCATCAACCAAATGTTAGACCTCTCAAAGCTAGAGTCGGGAGATTTGACACTCAATAAAATTAATGCTGACATTGTAGCTTATATGCGCTATTTGACGGAGTCTTTTTACTCATTAGCAACGGATAGAGGTGTCCGCTTGACTTTTTACTCTGAAGCGAAAAGTGTAAGAATGGATTATGATGAGGTGAAAATTCAGCATATTATATACAACTTATTGTCAAATGCGATAAAATTTACAAATGAAGGCGGTAAAGTAATTTTGCATTTAAAAAGAGTAGGGAACCAGTTGGTTCTCAAGGTTCAAGATACAGGAAATGGTATTGCTCCAAAAGACTTACCGCATCTTTTTGACCGATTTTACCAAGGCGAAAATAGTAGAAAAAATAGCCAAGTAGGTACAGGCATCGGGTTAACATTGACCAGACAGTTGGTAGAATTGATGCAAGGAGAAATAAAGGTGGAAAGTCAAGAAGGGGAGGGAACTGACTTTGTTATTTGTCTTCCGATAGAAAATAAAGCAACAACTAAAAAAGAAGCAGTAACTGTAATAAAACGAAATAATGCTCTTTTGGAGGAAGAGAAGACAACTGAAACGGTAGAAACAGACGGAAAGAAGAAGGATACCCTACCGACGCTACTCATCATTGAAGATAATGCAGATGTTGTCACTTACATTCGCACGATTTTACAGAAAAAATATAAAATTCATACTGCCAAAAATGGGCAGTTGGGCATTGAAAAAGCGATAGAATTAGTGCCTGATATTATTATTAGTGATGTCATGATGCCGATTAAAAATGGCTATGAAGTCTGTGAAACTTTGAAAAAAGATGAGCGCACAAGTCACGTACCTATCATATTACTAACCGCAAAAGCAACTCCTGTTGATAAACTAGAAGGTTTAACATACGGCGCAGATGCATTCTTAACCAAACCCTTTCCAAAGGATGAACTCTTAGTTCGGTTAGAGCAATTAATTATAATTCGACAGAAACTACAACAGCGATATAATTCAGAAGAAAACAAAACGATTACAGTCGTTAATTCTCATACAGAAATGGAGACGAACTTTCTGCAAAAACTACAAAATATCGTTGAAGAAAACCTGCATAATAATCAATTTGGAGTGCCCGAATTAGAAAAAAGCGCAGGAATGAGCAAAATGCAAGTATATCGTAAGCTGAAAGCACTAATGGATAAAACACCTTCGGCATTCATTCGTAGTGTGCGCTTACAAAAAGGAAAAGAATTACTTCAAAATAGCGATTTAAATATCTCTGAAATTGCCTATGAAATAGGTTTTAGTGACCCCAATTATTTCTCAAGAACTTTTCAGAAAGAGTATGGAACATCTCCTAAGGACTTTCGTAATTAGTTGATATTCAGTAGATTAGTATTTATATTTCATTTAGAATGCAATATGATTCCAGTTTTTATTAGCTCAAATGTAAGATTTATCCTACTCTTTGAAAAATAATTACAGGTGATTTGGACCGTCTGCCTTTACCTTTGTAATATCAAAACAGGACAAAAGAGTTTTGCGCTTTTAATTTAATTTTAAGTAATCAGACATAATTATATCTGGTTGCTTATAGAACAAAGTGTAATAACTTTACTGTTATGATTTTTAATCATGTTTCTGAAATTATTTTTTAAATAAATTATTGATAATCAATTGATTAAGATTTTTTAGTGTCTTATTATTGATATTTAATGGTTAAAATGTCTTTGTGAGTGGTTGAAAAAAACTTTACTTTTGACGTGTAATTAATCACACACAAATACCCTCCAATATTTCTATCGACAAACCTTGTTACTGACATCCGAAATTTAGCTTTCCCAAATAAAATTTTTATCTAAAGTACTGCATCTGTATTGGCATTTAATCACTGCCTAATACATGCCAAATGAAAACAAAATGAACAGATTTTTAACCGTCTGTATCATTGGCTTCGTGCTGATGTACAGCACATCCCTGTATTCCCAAAATATAGAGACAGCAGTAAAAAATCCGATAAAAATCACTGGAAATATAGGAGTCAATCTTGGCTTCTATAATTCCTATGGGATAGCGGCACGTCGCGATCGTTTTAGTTATCTTTTTTCCGCTAATCTTAATCCGCGTTTGTTGGGTTTAGATATGCCATTGTCTGCGACTTACAGCCAGCAAGAATCTACCTTTTTACAACCCTTCAATCAATTCGGAATCAGCCCACAATACAAATGGCTGAAATTACACCTCGGTTATCGAAACATGACTTTTTCTCCGCTCACACTTAACGGACATACATTTTTAGGCGCAGGTCTCGAATTGACGCCTGACTTTAAATTTGGCCCGTTTAAGTATGAGCTTAGTGCCATGTACGGTCGTTTTCGCCGTGCGGTTAGCGCAGTTGATGCTGTCGACCAAGGTACATCTACTTCTTATCAGCGCATGGGCTACGGTGCAAAACTAAACCTCGTTTCACACAAAAGTGCAACAGATTTCATTGGTTTTAGTGCATTTCGTGCCTGGGACGACCAGGAAAGCATCGA
Organism: uncultured Saprospiraceae bacterium; assembly: GCA_937923465.1. Lineage (GTDB taxonomy): Bacteria > Bacteroidota > Bacteroidia > Chitinophagales > Saprospiraceae > JAHDCG01. The sequence continues at coordinate 543 of CALDUB010000337.1, read as the reverse complement.
AACTCCTTTGGACAATAAAGGTCTCAAACCCCAAGAAAATTTGGTACTCGGTGTCAGTGGACAATACCGATTATTCAATGCCTTTACCTTCAAAGCAGACGTAGCTACAAGCGCTGTATCACGTGACATTCGTGCCAAAGAGGCAAACACAAACGAGGAGCCAATTTATTTTCGCGCGTTTGGAAATTGGTTACCTCAACGTACCTCGACACAGTACCGTAGTGCGCTAAAATCATCCGTTACTTATAACTATCAACAGTATAGCATTGGCGCTAGTTTTAATAACATCGAGTCTGGTTATACGACTCTTGGTTCTTACTTTTTTCAGAATGATGTTCGCGAATATTCCTTGAATGGAGGAGCGAGTTTTAAAGAAAATACAATTAGTATTTCTGGTAGTATCGGCTTACAGCACAACAACATCAACAAAGAGCAAAATACAAAGTCTAATCGGATTATTGGCTCGTTAAATTTTAATCATTTAGTGAATGAACGCTTGAGTTATGCGGCTTCTTACTCTAATTATGCTTCCTCTTTATTGGT
>CALDUB010000336.1 GCA_937923465.1 uncultured Saprospiraceae bacterium | reverse complement strand
ACCTTTCAAGGTCTGCATCTCCTTGCGCACAAGAAATCGTTGCAACAAAAAGTAAAAAAAATAAAAGATTAAAATATCTCATGTTCATCGGTTTAATTAAATTATTACTCAAAAACTAAGTAATAATCTTAGCATCTGTCTAATAGACTTTATGAACGAGATTTGAGTGGCTTTAAACTTGTTCTTTTGTCCTTATTTTCCCTTTAAAATCAATTCCCGAAAGTATTCGGGACAGGCGGCGTATTAACAATTATCCTTCTTTTAAAAGAAAACTAAGAATAAAATAACGGCGTTTAAATCTCACTCAACCTCACTCATAAAGTCTAATGAAAGTGAAAAGTACCTACATTCTATGATTTAGTAAATCATTTTAACGTAGTAAACCGCTTGCGGACGGGTGGGTAAAGGAGCAAAAAAACCTGTTCAGATTCTGAACCTATTTTTTTCGCGTTCCTAATCAACGAATATCAAAACCAATTCAAACCCCATGCGTTAAATATGCAATGAAAAGCATACTCAATAAATCAATTCCTCTTATCATCGGTTCGGGCTTAAATGCACTGAGCATTTTTAGTCCAATGTCGGCAGGAAAAAAGAGTGTTGAGTTGTTTTGCACACCACGCGAAGGGCGAATTACGCCTGCTTATAAACAATACCTAGATACTGCAGAATCTACCAAAACACTACAGATAGAAGTTGGTAAAACTAGCGTTTACACTTGGAATACAAGTGGCAGCAAAACTATTCTTTTGATACATGGTTGGGAATCAAACGCAGCCCGCTGGAACGAGTTGACGCCTTATTTAGTAGAGAAAAATATACGCGTCGTTGCCATAGATGCACCTGGACATGGGCTTGCAAGTCAGAAGTTGTTTAACATGGTGGATTACGCAAATTTTATTGATTGCGCAGTGTCAGAGTTTAATCCAAATTACATCGTTGGACATTCGCTAGGTGGTGCAACTCTCGCTTTTTACTTAGCCAATTATGAGTACGAAAATATCGAAAAAGCAATACTCATGGCTGCACCTTCAGATTTGACAAAAATGATGGGAAATTTTGGAGAAGTGTTGGGTTTATCGACGCGTAGTATGACGAATATTTACAGTTATTTTTCTTCGACTTTTGATTACGATATTTCGTTTTTTTCTACTCGAAAATTTTGCAAACAAATCAATCTGCCGACCTTAATTCTCCACGACGAAGAGGATGAAACCGTCGCCATAGAAGATAGCATTTCTTACCACAAGATACTGAATGACAGTGAGTTAATCCTAACAAAAGGTTATGGACACTCTTTGCAAAGTGAAAAGACATTCAAAGATATTGTTAGCTTTTTGTGCTAATCTTATTTCACAGATACGCGCAAATCTACCTCAAATTCATCGCTTACTGTGAAAGCAAAAAACGGTCCTTCTATTCCGTATTCTTGGCGATTTATCGTCAATTTCCCTGCAAAAATATTGTCTTTAAAAGTAAAAGGAATCGTCTCTGATTTCTTATATCCGTGTATCTCAAACATGCCTGTTACATTATATCCTTCTGCTGTTTTTTCAAACTTTTCAGACTTAAAAGTGATGTTTGGATAGTTCTCTACGTCAAACCATTTTTCGCTGCGCGCGTGTTTGTCTTGAGTTGTATTTCCAGTGTTGATTGTCGTCGCGTCAACCCTTACGTTCATACTTGATGCGCCTAAGTTATTCGCATCAAAAGCTATTTCTCCTTTTAATCCACTGAAAGTTCCTGCGGCACCACGTCCGTCAAATTTAATGGAATAGTCTTCCGTAATTTCATAAGAAGTTACCGCGATTGATGTAAAAGCAACAAAAGAAAAGGCTGCCAAGACGACGGCAAATAAGCTTAGGTTCTTCATAAAACAGTTGATGTGGTTAATCTAAATTGAAAATACAATTAGTAAAACTGATTTAATAAATTGAGTTAGTTTTACTTAGCATTATAAATTCATTTTCACCAATAAAGTTTTATCTATGCTCCGATAAGAAAGAGAGATGTCTTTTTTAGAACATATTTTGCTCCTACTTACTTCCCAAACAAAAACTTATCTGGATTTATCTGCACCAATTGATTTTGAACCGCAAAAACAACCAGTCCAGCAGTATTTTTGACACCTAATTTTGACATCAAATTATTTCGATGACCGTCTACCGTACGAGGACTGACAAACATTACATCGGCAATCTCAGCCGTTGTGTATTCTTTGCAAATCAACTGGAGCACCTCCATTTCACGTGCAGAAATCTTTGATTTAAAATCAGTGATAGGTCGCGATTTCTTTTTCTTCAACATATTATCACGGATAACACGCTGAATATCAGGACTGTAACTAAACCCTTGGCTTTGCACTTCTCTAATAGTATTTGCAACTGTGGCTGGCTCTGTGTTTTTAGGTAAGTAAGACGCGGCGCCTAGTTCTATCATGTTGATAATAAAAGCATCGCTAAAATAGGTAGAGATAATTATAATTTTTAAGTCTGGATATTTTTCACGAATGATTTTAGAAGCTTTAATCCCATTGAGATTGGGCATATTGAGGTCTAAAAGCAGTACCTCAGGCATCGGGTCCGCCGTTTCTAATTTATCTAATAAATCTTGCCCGTCGCTAGCGTCTAGGCTTATTTTTAAATCTTCATAATCGTTGATGAGTAGTGTCATTCCTTTGCGAAAAAGAGCTTCATCATCTGCGATGGCAATGTGTATCATTTTTTGGGTGTTTTGAGGAAATTAGCCGTTAGTAAATATTAGGTGAACTGACATTGCAACTTGTACGATAAAATTTTTTAACGCAAAGGCGCAGAGTTCAATTAGGTATTAGCCTAAGGGACTTGGCAATTAATAAGCTACGCAAAATGACGCAGCTATTTTTTCTTTTAACAAGGCGTGAAGAGGGATAATTGTTGATACTTTGACCGATGAACAACGCAGTTAAAAGGAAAAAGAGCAAGTCAGGTGCGTAGC
>CALDUB010000335.1 GCA_937923465.1 uncultured Saprospiraceae bacterium | reverse complement strand
GCGGATGCTGGACCTGATACCGTTATCTTAAATTGTACATTGGAGGTCTGGCAACTTGGAGATATTGATAATACTTCGATTGGAGATGAATTTTTGCAGGAATGGTATTTGAATGATGCTTTAGTTTCAACTGATTTTCCTTATGAGGTTAACGACGCTGGAACATATACTTTGTTGGTGACAAATAATTTGACAGGCTGTGAGCGCAGTGATACGATTGAAATTCTCGAAGAAGTCTTGCTGCCAATAGTTGATGCGGGGGATGATTTGGAATTGACTTGTACGGAAACGACTGTTTTATTAGATGGAAGTGAGAGTTATGTGGGAGATGATTTTACTTATGTTTGGACGAACTCAGAAGGAATTATACTTCCGTCTATAGATGCTCAAGCTATTGTAAATACTCCTGATATTTATATTTTAACGATTACCAACATTGAAACAACTTGCTCTGCATCAGACACCACAGAAGTGACGAGTAATATAAATCTACCAATTATTGATGCAGGAATTACAGATACTCTGACCTGTGCAAACACTGAAATTCAACTTTTAGGAACAATTGATAATAGCACAGACTTTACAATATCGTGGACAGGTGATAATGACATTTTAGATGAAAATACTTTAACTCCAACGATAAATGAGCCAGGCTTGTATTACTTCACGGTCACCGATAATGGAAGTAATTGCCCTGTAATCGATAGTGTCTTAATCGAACAAATTGTTGTCCTCCCCGATGCGGATGCAGGTCCTACGACTTTTACTTTAAATTGTATTTTGGAATCTCGGCTACTCGGGGATATTGAAGATACTTCTCTTGGAGATGATTTCTCTACAGAATGGTATTTAAACGATGCTCTAGTTTCGACAGATTTCCCATACGAAGTTAGTGAGGAAGGTATTTATATTTTGACGGTAAGAAATGATTTGACGGGCTGCGAACGTAATGATACTATTGAAATCATCAAAAATTTATTGCAGCCTATAGCGTACGCAGGGGAAGACTTTGAACTGAACTGTGAAGCGGCATCTATCATATTGGATGGTGAAGAAACAGGCGAATTACCAGATGAAGAAGGTCTTGTTATAAATTATGCTTGGTATGATGAAGACGATAATCTTATCCAATATGGAGAGGATAGTCTTTTGGTTGTCAACCCTGGAATGTACTACTTGATAATTTCAGATTCGATTACTTTTTGTGCAGATACGGCTTATGTGAATGTTACCCAAGACGCTGCCGTTCCTCTCGCAAATGCGGGTATAAATGCCTTCTTAGATTGCGCAACAGGAGAAGTTATCTTGGACGGTACAGGTTCTTCTGAGGGAGACTATACCTACACTTGGACAGGACCAACGGAAGCGAATATCACGAACGATATGACTTTAATGCCAACAGTTAATTCGGTTGGAACTTATATTTTAGAAGTGAGTAGTAATACAGATAACTGTGTGGATTTAGATGAAGTTGAAGTTGCTATTGATACGCTTTCTTGTCAACCAGAAGTTATATTGACGCCAGGTTTTGAACCTTTTGCAAATGGCATTAATGGTATTGTAGATTGCCTGACCGATGACCAAGAGTTTATTGACGGAGTCGGCTATTTTTTAGATACTTTAGATGCTTCTGGAACAGTCAGTCCTGGTGGGAATATTGCTTATGATTGGACAGCATTAACTGGTTTTATTATTAATGAAGACGACCCGCAATTTCCAGTTGTGACAGAAGGTGAATTTGTATTGACTGTAACCAATACACTTTTAAATCTTTCGGTCGCAGATACAATTACAGTTATCAATATTCGTAATTTTCCAAATGCAGATGCAGGACCAAGTGATGCCATAACTTGTGCAAATTTTCAAAATGGCTATATTTTAGATGGCTCACTTTCAGACCAAGGTGGCGAATTTTCTTACCTCTGGACAACAGATTTTGGAGACTTTGGAAGTAGTGACATTACCTCATTGACGCCTACCGTTTTTGAGGCAGGGACTTATGAGTTATTCATCGTTAATAATACTAATGGTTGTGAGGCTAACGCTGCGGTTTTACTAAGTTTAGACGGTCAAATTCCTACCCCTTGTTTCAAAAATGAAATCCAGATGGAATGCGCCAATCCGACTATAATGATTGGCGACACTTGTATGATTAATCCTGATTACTCTTACACTTGGACTGTAATCGAGGGCGGTACTATCATTGGCGCAAATGACGAAGCTGTAATCGAAGTTCAGACAGATACTTCTTTGGTGTCTGGATTCTTTGAAGTTATAGTTGTTGATAATTTTAACAGCTGTACATTCACGGATACTGTTGAAGTGTTTACTGCGGTAAACTGTTATCCTGATTGTGTGGTAAACGCACAAACAGATACAATTACCTGTCTAGATACTTTTGTCATTCTAGACGGAACGGGCTCCTCTACTGGCGATGAATACGCTTACTTATGGGAAAGAATTGGTGGTGTCGGAGGACTGTGTGGAGACGAAGACACATTAATGCCTTGTGTAGACGAAACTGGATTTTATCGTTTGACAGTAACAAACAATCAAACAGGATTTGGATGTCAATCTTCTCTGGTTTTTGTTAATGCCGATAATACTTCGCCCGATGTTGAAATCGATGATACTGACAATCCTTCATTTACCTGTATTGCTGATTTATTGACATTGAGTGCAACTTCTGATGATACGGATGCTTATACTTTTAATTGGTCAAGCACGGAAGATTGCATTTTGACAGATACAAATGCGCCGCAAATTGAAATCAATTGCGAGGCGACTTATTCTCTTACCGTAACGGATATCAATACAGGTTGTGAGAATATTTCTGACATTGTGATTTCCTATGATACCTTACCTCCTGCCTTGGTTGTCGTCAATCCCAATATGGCATCTATTGGTTGTAATAATCCACAAGTCGTATTGAGTGGCAGTGGTTCTTCCCAAGGATTTTATTCATGGTATCGCGATGATGTTTTAATTCCTGGAGCAATAAATTTGAGCTATGTAGCCAATATTGCTGGCGAATATTGTTTAGTCGTTACAGATATCGACAATGGTTGTACGGCTTCTAGTTGTGCGACAGTCGAAGCAGATGTAGATGCCATTTTTGCAGATGCAGGCGAGAATCAATTTTTGACTTGTTCTGCTACTTTTATAAACTTAATGGGAGATGCCCCAACAGGACCAGAGTTTAGCTATCAATGGTCTACGGATGCAGGCGCAAATTGCTTTTCTCCTGCTACAGGAAGTTTGAATATCACAGCAAGTTGCCCTGGAACTTATACACTAACTGTCACGGACTTTACGAATGGATGTACGGGCGCCTCTTCAGTTGAGGTGATTGATATGACTGCGGCGCCACTTGTTGATGCGGGACCAGATATGGAACTGGATTGTAATATTACAGAGGTAACTTTAGACGGAAGCGCTTCTGAGGACAGTCCTGATTTTATCTATAATTGGGTCGGAGCAGATGGTCAAGGAAACCCAAGCCCTCCTAATAGTTTGACGCCTACTGTTACGGCTCCAGGACTTTATACCTTACTCATTTTTAACTCTAGTACGAATTGCTTTGATGTAGATTCAGTGTTTGTCATGCAAGATGTGGATTTGCCAGAGGTGATAGCAGGAGCGGATGCGTTTTTGACCTGTGATGATATGCAGATTACTCTAGACGGTAGTGCTTCAGAACAAAATGATAGTCTAAGTTATATTTGGAATGCGGAAGATGGAACAGGAATTATTTCCTCTGTAGCTGAATTAGATATTGTGGTGAACGAAGACGGGAATTATGTCTTGACTATCACAAACGATACGACGAACTGTACTAATAGAGACACTGTTTTTGTGGCAATGGATACTCTTTCTCCTTTGCCAATAATCATGGCAGAAAATGGAGGAATGATTAATTGTTTTCAAGATACAATTACTTTAGATGCCGCTAATTCTGAACCAATTGGTAATTTGAGTTATCAATGGCAAACGGTCTCTGGAAACATAATAACAGAAACGAACTTAGCTGAAATTTCACTCAATCAAGGTGGAAACTATACGCTCAACATTACGAACACCGAAAACGGATGCGTTAATGATACGACGATTAGTGTACAACAAGATTTCAATATTCCACTTATCAATATTGCCGAACCAGATATGTTAACTTGTGTGGTGCAAAGTGTAGAATTGAATGCCGTGGCTTCTCAAGCAAATAGTCTTTTTGAATGGACAAGTGCTGACGGCTTTTTAATAACTAATCCAGAAACTGCCACTCCAACTGTTTTTGAGCCAGGAGAATATATTCTAAAATTGAGCTCGCAAGACAATGGTTGTGAAGACGAAGAAACTATCCTTGTTCCTGAAGATATTACGCCACCGACGGCTGTGGCTAATGTAGAAGGGACCTTGGACTGTGTGACGAATTCAGTCATGCTAAATGGCGAAGGTTCGAGTGTAGATATGAATATATTCTATCTTTGGGAAGGCATTGCTCCCGTTGAAGAGGAGATGAGTCTGATAACAACTGCTTTTGCGGCGGGTGATTATTCATTGATTGTGATTAATGGCGATAATGGATGCCAGGATACTGCTATGGTTGAAGTCATTGCGAGTGGATTTCCAATTACAGAATTGCAAACGACAAATACCAACCCAACTTGTGCGGATATATCAGGTGGTTTTATTCAGATAGATAGTGTGATTGGCGGTAATGCTCCTTATTATTTTAGTTTTGACGGGAGTATTTTTAGTGAATATGACTATCGTAACTATTTGAGCGCGGGAACTTATCAGATAGCAGTGGAAGATATAGACGGTTGTGAATATGAAATTTCCATTTCCTTAGAAGAAAATCCGAGTCTATTAATTGATTTGGGAGGAGACATCGAAGTCGAAATTGGGGATAGCATAGAACTAAGTGTACAAATAAATTTGCCAGATGAAGCAATTGATACGATAATTTGGCGACCTTTGCCCAACGAAAATTGTCCAGGCTGCTCAGAACAGATGATTACGCCAAGCGAATCAATGAATGTTTTAGTGGAAGTTGTGGATACATTCGGTTGTAGTGCGACAGATAATATTTTCTTGTATGTAGTCGGCGGGGAGGAATCTCCTATCTTTGTGCCAAGTGCATTTTCTCCTAATAGTGACGGAAATAATGACGAATTAATTGTTTTTGGAAAGTCTAATGTAGAAGACATTGAACTCTTTCAGATTTTTGACCGTTGGGGAGAAATGATGTTTGAGGCAAAAGATTTTTTACCAGAAAATCCAGATGCTGCATGGGATGGGATGCACAATAATCAAGCTTTAAATACACAAGTCTTTACTTGGCGCATGCAATATCGATTGAAAAGTAGCGGGGAGGTTAGAGTTGTTTGGGGAGATGTGACCTTACTTAGATAGAATAATGTAAAAAGAGAAAGAAAAAATAAGGGCGACAAACGAATTTAAAATTATATAAAAAAGTAATTGTGTTTATTTGTTTGTGAGGATATTATGTCGCCCTATGTAAAAAAGTAGTTAAAGTATTTTGTCGATTTTAAAACCGAATTTTCTGTTTTGTGACATAGTTTATACTACAAAACTAAATCTATTTTAGCCTATAGTCAAGTAAATACGGGCTTTTTTTTATTTATCTTAAAATAAATCTTCTAATGGAACTTGGGAAATACAATACACTCATCATTACACGTCAGACGGACAACGGACTTTATCTACGCGATGAGACAGCCGAAGAAGTTCTTTTACCAAACGCCTACGTTCCAGAATTTTTTGAATTTGAAGACGAAATAAAAGTTTTTGTCTACTTAGATTCAGAGGAAAGACCCGTTGCAACAACCTTGACACCGAATGCGATTGTGGGCGATTTTGCATACATGCAGGTAAAAGATATTTCAACTCATGGAGCGTTTTTAAGTTGGGGTGTATTGAAAGATTTATTTGTTCCATTTAGAGAGCAAATAGACCCTTTGGATATGGGCGAATGGTATATTTTTTATGTTTACTTAGATAAAGAAACAAATAGAATTGCAGCTTCTACTAGACTTAATCGCTTTTTTCAAAATGACCCAATTACGGTTAAAGACGGAGAAGAGGTTGATTTGTTAATTGGTCATGGTAGTGATTTAGGATATAACGTTGTCGTGAATAACTTACACAAAGGACTCGTCTACCGTAATGAAGTTTTTAAAGACCTGAAACCAGGAGAACGTATGAAAGGACACATTAAACGTGTTAGACCTGATGGTAAAATTGATGTTACTGTTGGCGGACAAGGCTTAGACAAAGTCGGTGGTAGTGCGCAGGTTATTATGGAAAAGCTAAAAGCTAGTGATGGTTTTCTTCATTTAAATGATAAGAGTGACCCGAAAAAAATCCAAGCAGAACTTCAAATGAGTAAGAAGACTTTTAAGAAGGCTGTTGGCGGTCTCTATAAAAGAGGTTTGGTTACTTTGGAGAAAGGTGGCATTAAACTGGGGGGAAGTAAGTAGTTTGTTTTACGGTTCCTAAAAGATGAAAATCCCTTTCGCATGTCATGCGAAAGGGATTTTTTTAGTTATAGCTGATAATAGCAAAAAAACACCCCACTAAAAAGGAGCCAAACCTACGCCCACTTTCATGCGAAATAAATCATTCCACAATACCCGTGATTCTGCAGATTCTTCGCCAAAGTTGAGGTTGGTTGCTTCATTGATGAAATTATATTTGAATTCAAAACCTATATTCATCATCACTTTTTTGTACAAAATAAACTGGTTACCTATAACGAGCGCCAAGCTAAAGGCTTTAAAGTCACTATTTACCGTCGGAATTTCTTCGGCGTCTATAAATAATAATTCCGTAACTTTTATATTTGTTTTGACGCTACTAACACCTGCACGCCACGCCATATACGCGCCCAAAGGCGCAATTGCACCTTTTTGGGCTACCTTAAATATTTTCAATTCTGCTTCGGTAGAAAAATAATTATAATTGGCAGTAAAAGGAACAGGGAAATTGTCGATAACTCCTGCGCCATAAGAGTCTCTTGCAATCCCGAACTGTAGACCAGCAGAAATGCGACGATTGATGACATAGCTCAAACTGAAAGAATGGCGAAGATGAATAATGGACTTTAGTCTCGATTTTTTCTCATCGTCTTTAAAGTTATAATATCCAATGCTGTCATCTCCGTCAATAGAACCAAAAGATGTTAAACTTAAGCCGTTGTAATCTGCATTATAAAATAAGACAAAACGATTGCCGCTTAGTCCTTGTGCAGATATGGAGTTTCCAATGAAAAGAAATATTATTAAAAGGAGTTGATTTTTCATTTTTTTAAATTATCGAGTTATGTAAATAACGTCACTTACTTATTTGTTTCAATTCCTTTATTTTTTCTTGTTCTTCATTTGCTGTAAGGACCAGTAGAGCTGTGTTTTTACTACTTCTTCCTTGTCCTTCATCTCTAAGAAATTAAACTCTTCCATTTTTTTGTCGTAAGTCTGCATGTCAAAGACCGAAGAATAATAAAAAATCTCTTGGTCATTTTTGAATGCACGATAAATGAAATGGGGACCAATCTCCACAGCAACAAAAATAGCCATAGGGTAAACTAAGATACGTCTGACTAATTTTTTTAGGCGCCCTCTTGCCTTGTTATTGAGACCTGCTACACCAAGATAAGCGAAATGCGAAGTGCCGTATTTTTCCATGATGGACGGCGTCTCATTATGGTACAAACTAACGATGTAGCCTGGATTCGAGTACAATTCATCTCCATAGGACTCAATCAAATGGATATCTTTCATTTGTTCTACATCGGTGTTCTTACGTAAGGCGTTTATGTCTAACACTTCAGTTTTTAGTCCAATGTCATTCGATGCTTCTTTGAAGTATGTTAATAGCTCCGTTTGAGATATTTCGGATTCTTCGTAATCTTGCAAGACTTCTCCTGAGGTATTCATTTCTCCCTTGAAGTAAAAAGGATTTATAAAAACGACCTTGTCTAATCCTAATTTCTCACCATGGATTTGAGTTTTACGTTCTTCTTTTTCTTTTTCGCGGATGCCTTTTTTTGTTTCCCGCTTCATCTTTCTTTCTAATCTTTCTGTACGATATTTTTTGCCATCTGCTAAATATTTTTGAAATTCTTCATCCTCTAAATAATCAGTAAAAGCTGTGCGCGTAAAATAATCTCGGGAAGTCCTTTTTTCTTTTTTTGCCACAAAATCTTTTACTTTTTTCTCAGGACTAATAGTTAACAGTTCTTCTGTCATGTCTTCTGCCGCACGGTTTAATTCTTCTTCTTCTCCTTGTTTAAGTGCATCAGCATTTGTCGTTGTACTATCTGTTTTCATTTTTACAAAATAATCATCAGGGTCTTCAATCGTATAAATGACTAAATCTTCTGTCATATCCCGTGCCATACGTTGTAATTGCTCATTGTCTGGATATTTTAGAGAGAGCAAATAAGTATGCGCTGTCGCAAAAACTGTGATTTCCTTATTGGTTAGTTTCTCGAAAAAACGTCTAAATTTACCTGGTTCGCCCTGCATTTCTTTATCCTCATACAAAAGAGTTTCATTTGTCAAATCCGAAAATTGCTCATGTTGTGCATAGGCATAAATAGCATAAACAAAGTTGGTTTGGAGATATTCATTTTCAGGAAATTCTCTCAACAAAATTGAAGTATGATACAAGGACTGTGAATACTCTTTTTCCGTCAAATATATAAAGGACAACTCCATTTGAGCATGCTTTATCAGACGAGAAAATTCTGCTTCCGTAAAAATGTCGAAAGCCTTGCGCGCGGTACCTGTTTCATCGTCATAAACCAATAGTTCTTGTATGTTTTGAACTCTTAGGTCAATGTCAGGATGCGTTCCATATTCTTCGTCTTGTTCATAAGCTTCTATCGGATAAGCTCTAGACCACAAATCATCTCTGATGCTCAGCCCAGGTAATTCTAGTACAGATTTATCTATGCTATCTCGGAATACTGGCGCGTGACCATATTCTAAAATGTCAAAGACAGAACGGATATCTTCAAAAACGTAATTAGTTTTGAAGTATAAATCTAATCCCTTTGAGTCTGCTTCTATTTCTTTTTCCTTACTGAAATTACTTGTCTCTGTCAAAAAAACAACCGAACCTTGGCTTCTGAAACGTTCCTCTTCCTTGATTTCCCATTGTTTATCAAAAGATTGCATACTGTGTTTTTCTTCAGTATGAATAATCTCATGCGCCAATATAAAAGCCAGTTCTGCTTCTGTATTTAAGCGTGCTAACAGTCCCATAGTGACAAAGACATCTCCTCTATCTGTTGCAAAAGCATTAACAGTAGAAGTTTTTATGACATAGAAAGTAAGTTTTTCGTATAGG
>CALDUB010000334.1 GCA_937923465.1 uncultured Saprospiraceae bacterium | reverse complement strand
AACTATAACACGGCGTAGAACGACCGTGATACTTAAGCGAGAAAGCAGTAAATGCTTTCTCGCTTTTTTATTGTCCAAAATTAAACACTATCTTTACCGCGCAGAAAATTATGCACCCTTTTAGCAACGAGTAAAAGTTCTTTATCAAAGAACATAAAATAAATTTCATTACATGTTTACTATAAATATTTACGTAAAATTTGCGCTTATCGCAGTCGGAATTATCGGCGGTATTGCTTTGTCTGTCGGTTTTGGTTTTTGGTATGGCTTTCCGTTTATCTTAGCTGGCATTCTACTTTTGGTCAGCTATTTCCTTTTAGGGACTATTCAGTCGGCAGGAACTTTGCTACAACAAGAAGATTTTGAAGGTGCAAAAAAACGTTTGGATTTAACTTATTTTCCTAACTTATTGTACACAACTAACCGCGCTTACTACTATATGCTAAACGGTTCGATTGCTCAAATGCAAGGTGACCACAATGGTGCGGAAGTTCACTTTAAGAAAGCAGGAGAAATCGAAGTGCCAACAGATAATGAAAAAGCAATGCTTGAGCTTCAATTTGCGAACAATGCTGCTCGTAAGAACAATTGGAACCAAGTAAAAGCACACATGAAGACTTTGAAAGGTTTAGACGTGACTATGCCAGAAGTAAAGGCTCAGATTGCTCAATTTGACCAAGCAATGAAACAGCAAGGACAAATGAAATCTGCCATGAGACAAGGGGCAGGCGCGCAAAAAGGTTACCGCCCAGGTGGTAAGCGTAGAAGACCGAAAATGCGCTAGACGAAGTACGAAGTACGAAGTACGAAAAATGGGTATATATTTTGTCAAAACAAAATATATACCCATTTTTCGTACTTCAATATCACGTCCAAGTTAAAATAGTCGTACTTCGTAATTCGTAAATCGTACTTCAAACCTATCTCAACCTCCAACTCAACCCCATCTCCACACTATTACTAACTTGTTTTCCAAATAATTCAGGATAGACATCTTGTAAATTCTGTGAAAAACGAGCCTGCAATCCCAATCTTGGAGTAGCCATAAAATTAACACCGCCAGAAATACCTACATTAAATTGTCGAGGCTCGAAGTAGGAAATATTATTCAACTCTCCCTCAGGTTCATTTTCAGAAATTGCTTCGAAAACTGCTGCATCTTGGTTATTGTTTGCTATTCCGTTTAATAAACCAAAATCTTGTGTAGAAGAATAAATCAATGCTTTCCCAGACAAACCTGCATGTAGAGACCATTTTTTTGACAACTTATAGTCTAAAAACATAGGTAATTCTAAAAAGTGATACTCAATAGGTTCAGCATTTAACTCTGCACGTGCATTGTAATAACCCTCTTGGTCTGCACTTTCTAGAGCCATACCGAAATTTGCATCATTCAAATTAGCAATAGTAATAGTTTCTGCCCTAGTCAGATACGTTGTGCTGCGTTGTGCATAATTGAGTCCTGTCCGCAATCCAAGCTTTTTATCAGCTTTGCGCAGAACAGTTTCCATACCTGCGACGAAGTTTACGTTATTTGAAAAATCATAATTACGTGCCCCAATCGACGCATAAATCGGTAGTTTACTTTTTAGCTTTTTGATATCTTTAAATCTTTCAACAGTAGCTTCTTCAGTGCTAAATGTTAATGGACGCAAAAGTTTTCCGTCAATTGGTACAACAATCGCAACGGGTTCGCGCACTTCTTTTGCTGTTTCAACTTCCTGCCCTTTTAAAGGCTCATACAAATTTTTCGTTTCCGTGACAAAAGGTGTTAAAGCTCTTTCTTTATCTGCATTTTCTATTTCGTCCTCATCAGGTGTATTCAAAAATGGAGGATTATCTTGGGTTTCAGTAGATGCTATTTGCGTATTTAAATTAGAAACCTTTGCTTCGTTAAATGATTTTGAAATCGCTGATTTAGGTTTATTAGTGGTTTTAACCTTTCCACTATCAAATAAACCTGCTGAGACATAAGTATTACTATCATCAGGCTGATTATTTGCAGAAATAGAAACATTGGAATTTGCTTCTAAAGTGGTCCTATTTTCTGTCTTTTCTCCTAAATTATGCTCTCCACTTTGAGGAAAAATAGCTAGGTTCACCGTCTCATTAACTTCCACTCCATCTGTATTTGACAAACCGTGATTAGCCTGATAATAAAAGAATAAAGCAGCCATTACCAACAACAATAATAGCGGCAGCAACAGCAAGAAACGATTGCGTTCCCCCTCGTTAGGCACTAACAAGATAGCCCCCTTGTCAGGCATCTCTTTATCAAGAAGTGCCTGCATTTCAGACCATGCTTGGTCTGTAAACTTCTTACTTGGTTTGTAATTATCCTCCATATCTCATTCTTTCTTTCAGTAGTTCTTGTAGTTTTTTTCGGGCGTTGGAAAGGTGCCATTTACTTGTTCCGTCGCTTATTCCCAACATTTTAGCTATTTCAACGTGCGAATAACCTTCTATAGCATATAATCTAAAGACATTTGCACTACTTGGTGGCAATTCCTTGACAAGAGCTAAAATATCTTCTTCATATAGATTATTCAAAGCATCAATAGGAGTCGCTTGGTCTCGCTCTTCAAAAACCATAAAATGTAAATGCTTCTTTTCTTTCCGATAATAATCCGAGACACTATGAAAAACCAACCGACGCATCCAGCCTTCAAATGAACCCTTAAATGCATAAGTATTTATTTTCTGATAAACCTTCAACATCCCTGTATTGACAATCAACATCCCCGTATCCTGGTCATTTGCATAACGCATCACCATGCGCATCATCGTCGGAAAATACCGCCGATAAAGCACCTCCTGCCAGTAACGCTCATTGCGCTGGCAGCCCTCGATGATATCTTTTTCAGGATGTTGTTTCATTCGTTTTTCGCTGGTTCTTATCGTTCTTACTTCCCTTTTTTCTTAGACCAAAACATCAGTCCCAATCGGAAAGTAATACGTTGATATTCGTTCGTTCGTTTTTCTATATCATTATCAGTACGCGTACTTTGTTCTTCAAAATAAGCAGATTGATACTTAAATCCTAACTCCATATTAAGGCTTACACCGTCTTGTGAAGCAGAACGATATCCAATCGCTGGAGCAGCATAAAGTCCTCCATTTGCTTTGATTATTCCTCTTGATTTATTTTTAAAAGCAAAACCATAGCCTGCTCCCATATTGAGATAATATCCTTTATCATTTTTAAATGGATAAAAACGATAATCAGCATATAGCGGATAAAGAGTCTCCCCTCTTGAGGCGCGATAATTATCAATGCCTGCACCTATTCCCAAACCAGCTACAGCACTCCATTGCTTTCCCCACACGGTATGCACTCCGGGTCCTATACTAAAATTGCCTAGTTGATTTTGACCATAAGAAAAAGACAAATATGTCGTACTATAATGACCTTTAACAATCAAAGTAGCGGGGTCAATAATTACTTTCGGCTCTTTTTCTTTCACAGCCATTGGAATATCTTCATCTGCTGCTCCAATCTGAACGGAGTGCAGAATACGTCGAATATCCTCTTGTTCATAACGTAGCGTTTTTCCGTCGACTTCTATTTCCACAAATTTCTTGAGTTCAAGGTCGGTTATCGTTCCTCTAATAATTTCTCCATTTCGCAAGTGAACCTCATCTATTGTTTCTCCCGTATATGGTTCTGACGAGCTAACTACGGGTGTACTTTCATCTGTCGGAAAACTTCGTTTCAGAGGTTCAGAGTTTTTGTTGTTGATTATCCGCTTAACTTCCTTTGCCTTGTACTGCAACAATTCACCATCAACCATTATCTCCACATATCTATTTGGAGTATAATTTTGAATAATTCCTTTGACTCGTTTACCGTTTTTCAGATAAACAATGTCTAAATTTGAACTTTGTGCAGTTAAACTCACTGCAAAAGTCAAAAGAAAAACAAAAGAAAAGAAAGTTCTGATTTTCATAAGAGTGTACATTTACTCCCTCTGTAGATGCTGTTTACTAGTAAGACAGTCTCTACTTATAAAAGGGTTGGGTTATTTTTAAAAATTATTTCTCAAATAAACGAAAAAATAAATCGTAACTGATATAATTTAACATTTTATCTAGTGATTCTGGAAAATCTATCATTTGGAAAATTGATAAAATGAATTTATCATTGTAAAATGAGCGTATTGTTTAATACACTGTAAATGAAGTTTGTTAAACTTTTTTCGTCCTTTATTTTTGTGGAGAATAAGGCAAAAAAATTAAGCATAGCCGTAGCTATAGTTCATTTTTTTAACGCAGTTATCCGCGAAAAGAAAGACTCGAAAAAT
>CALDUB010000333.1 GCA_937923465.1 uncultured Saprospiraceae bacterium | reverse complement strand
ATTAAGTCTTGTTAGCGGCATTATAGTGATTGCTATGGCGCTGTTTTTTAAGTCTTTAAAGGAACTAAGTTTGTTTGATTTGATGATGTCTATTTCCTCTATGATTCAAGTACCGTTATTGATTCCGCTAATACTTGGAATTTTTATTAAAAAGACCCCAAAATGGGCGCCCTGGGCTACCGTATTGCTTGGTTTCTTTTTATCTTGGTTTATAAAAGCCTATATCACACCCGACCTATTTGCGAACTGGATTGGTATCGATGGATTCACAAATAGAGAAGCAACGGACATGAATCTAATACTAACCTTAGGTGTGCATGTTTTTATAACTACTCCTTTTTTCTGGGCGACTTCTTTATTTTATAGTGAAGCAAAAGATAAAAATAAGTTACAAACAGAACGCTTTTTTGAGAACTTAGAAACACCAGTTATTGCGGATGAGTTACAAGATGATATAGACCAAAAACAAAGGGATAAATTAGGAGGAATGGTCACTATTATGGGAACGGGTATCCTCTTAATGGCTTTCATTCCTAATCCACTCTGGGGTAGATTAGTATTTGTGGTATGTTCTTTATTCATTTGTTTTATTGGCTTTTTGCTCAAACGAAAGGCTAAAATCAATTTGACTCAACCTTAATTATGTCTGATTACTTGTCTTTAAAAAAATACAGTACACTCGTCTTGATTTGCATTGCCTTTATTGGGTGTGGAAATCAACCCGCAAATAAAATATCTCTAACGCACGGCGTAGACACATCAGCTGGCGGCGGAGAATCCTATATTATCACCACACCCAATGCCACCTATTTTTTAGACAAAGTAGGCGGTGGCTTATCCAGTATGATTGATAAAGATGGTGTTGATTGGTTAGGTTTTCATAATGCAAAAGGTTCGGCTCACAAAGGCGAATATCGTGGCTTTCCGAATGCCATTCATAAGCAAGACGGTAGTTATTTTCATGCAATGAATGCGGGAACAGCTCCCTCTAGTTCAACAATAAAAAAAGAGTCGGCAGCGCATATACAAATCAGTTTTATCTCTGAAAACAAACAATGGCATGGACTATGGGATTTTTATCCAGATAGATGTGATTTTACAATGAATAAAGTAAGTGACGGCTATAAATATTGGGTGCAATACGAAGGTGTACCAGGAGGAGAAATGGATAGTACTGATTTTTGGTTTGCATCTGCTGATAGAGAAAAACATTTAATTAATGAGCCCTTTGTGGGAGATTTACCTCAGCCAGAATGGATGGCTTTTGGCGACCGCGATACTCCACGTATTTTGTATATGTTGCATCATGAAGACGATGATTTTCCTGACAACTATGTAAGTCGACCCGATATGACCGTACTCGGTTTTGGAAGAGAGAACAAAGACAAGTTTTTAGATACCAAACAAACATTTTCAATCGGTTTTGTCGAGTCAACGGATTATGCGGAAATTGACCAGGCTATTAAACAGATATTGTAATAAAAGAAATCAAATACAAAATGGGAATATTAGATAAATTTCAATTAAATAATAAAGTAGCTTTAGTGACTGGCTGCAAAAGAGGTATTGGAAAAGCTATGGCTATTGCTTTAGCAGAAGCAGGTGCTGATATTATTGGTGTAAGTGCTACTTTGGAAAAGAGTGGCAGCGAGATTGAAAAAGCAGTGACCAAAATAGGTCGAAAATTTACAGCCTACACTTGTGATTTTAGTAATCGTGAGTCATTGTATGCTTTTATTAAGGAGGTTAAATCAGATTTTCCGATTATTGATATTTTGGTAAATAATGCAGGAACAATAAAACGAGCTCCCGCAGTAGAACATGGTGATGATTTGTGGGATTATGTGATTGAAGTCAATCAAACCGCTCAGTTTATTCTGACCAGAGAAATAGGCAAAGACATGGTCGAAAATCGCAGTGGTAAAATCGTATTCACCGCATCTTTACTTACTTTTCAAGGTGGCATTACGGTACCCGGATACGCCGCGAGCAAAGGAGCGATTGGTCAAATGACAATGGCTTTCTCCAATGAATGGGCTGCACATGGTGTCAATGTAAACGCTATAGCACCAGGGTATATCAGTACAGATAATACCGAAGCCTTGAGAAATAATCCTGTCCGGTCTGAGTCTATTCTTTCCCGAATTCCTGCCAACCGCTGGGGAAATCCCGAAGACTTTGCGGGTCCTATTGTATTTCTATGTTCAGATGCTTCTAAGTATATGAATGGAAGTATTCTGGTGGTCGACGGTGGTTGGATGGGACGTTGATTTGTGGATATTTAGCCACGAATGCACGATTTTTTTTTTGAAGACACCAAATTGTATCAATATGCAAGAATTAGAAATTTCAAATATAGAATACTTCGTGATTGTGGGCTATCTAGCACTCATTATTGGAGTTGGTCTTTCTTTTAAAAAGTTTTCATCCAATACAGATGATTATTTCAAAGGAGGCAGTAAAGGAACTTGGTGGCTGGTTGGAAGTAGTGCTTTCATGAGTACTTTTAGTGCTTGGACATTTACAGGTGCTGCGGGTATTGCTTACGAATCTGGCTTTACGGTGATGTTCATTTATATTGGTAATGTGCTTGGTTTTGTGGCGAATTATCTATTTATGGGTCCTTGGCTGAGACAGATGAGAGTGACAACATTTCCGGAAGCTATCGCACTGCGTTTTGGAGAAAAAACGCGTAATTTTTACGCGCTTTACGAAGTGCCCATACGGATTTTGTATTCTGCGATGGCACTTTACGGTTTAGGAATTTTTTGTTCCGCAGTATTCGGCTATGATATAAATCATGTGATTATCGCTTGTGGGATTGTGGTGTTGTTATACTCTGCGACAGGCGGTCGTTGGGCGGTCATGGCAACAGATTTTTTGCAAGGACTTATTCTTGTTCCGCTGACTTTAATCGTTGCTTGGCTTTGTTTGGATGAGATTGGTGGTATTAATAATCTATTTCAAGAAATCACGGCACATGGTCTTGACGAAGAATACAGTATGGTCAATTCTGCTACCCTGTTTGGAGGTGCTTACACTTGGGGTTGGGTCAGTGCCATGATGATGAAGCAGTTTATCGTCTTTAATTCGATGAGCGCTGCACCGCGTTATTTTTCTGTCAAAGATGGTCAAGAAGCACGAAAAGCTGCGATGCTTGGCGGTATATTGATGTTATTGGGTAGTATTTTTTGGTTTTTACCGCCAATGGTTGCTCGAATTCTATATCCCGAATTGGTGATGTCTTTTGATATTAGTAAACCAGCCGAAGCGAGTTATGCCGTTGCGAGTATCAGCTTATTGCCCGTCGGATTGGTCGGAATAATCGTGGTGGCTATTCTGGCAGCGACGATGAGTTCGATGGATACAGGTTTGAATACCAATGTGGCGATTATTATAAAAGATATATATCCTAAACTCTCCCGATTTTTCAAATGGAAACCCAAAAAAGAATTGGAACTACTCAATTATGGAAGATGGTTGACCTGGGTGATGGGATTTCTTGTCGTCTTGCTATCCTTGTATTTTGCGCAGCAAGATGGTTCTGGGATATTTGAAATCATGCTGACGGTGGGTACTCTCCTATTGATGCCGATTACAATTCCTTTGCTTTGGGGCATGTTCATTCGACAGACGCCTTGGTGGGCTGCACTTTTATCTATTGGTTCTGCTTTGGTGCTTGCAAGTATCGCTTTTTTTGATGTGTCCTTGACTTATTTTGGTTTTTCACAGGAATTTAGCGAAGGTATCCAATGGAATTTTCAGCAACAGTTTTTCAGTATTTTTGTAGCAGGAACTTTGGGCTTTTTAATATCCATGCTTTTTGCACCAGCTAAAGATTCTCAACATAGACAGATGGTTGATGATTTTTTCAAAACGATGAAAACGCCTATTGATTTTGAAAAAGAAATCGGAGAAGGTAATGACCTTAGACAATTGACAGTGATTGGACGTTTTGGTGCGGCAGTTGCTATTTTTATTGCCTTATTGCTATTTATTCCAAATCCGATAAAAGGTAGAATTGCTATTTTGATACTTGCGATATTTATTGGTGGTATTAGTGCTTTGATGATTAGGGCGGGAAGGAAGAAAAATAGCTAAACGGTAGACTTTGGACAAAAGATGTTAGACTCTCTAACCAGTAAAACACACACATTTTATTGATTATCAATGTTTTACAAACACAAAAAACTATTTTTTCTTGTAAAAGTCTAATATCTTTTGTCCAAAGTCCAAACTAAGTAAAACGCTTGATAAAAAATTAGTGCATTCGTGACCAAAGAAAATTAAATGAATTATCTATTAATAAACGACCAATTAGAAACATTAAAAGCGGAACTCAAAACCACTCGAAAGGAACATTTCATTCGACTGGTAGAGCAATGTAAGCTTTATGAAAGCGAGAAATTGTCAAAAGAACATCCGCCGACGAGCATCACTTATATGGGCATGGCTGCGGCTAATTTGAGTTTAGCTTATTTATTAACAGAACAAGAACATTACCTAAGGGAAGCAAAACGCTGGATTTTCACGGCTGTAGGTTATGATGTTTGGGGCTATGGATTTTTGGTAGATGTTGATTTGAGTGCTTCTTGGTTATTGAATGGTTTGGGCTTTGCTTATGATTGGATTAAAGATTTCTTGACAGAAGAAGAACGGAAGATTTTTTTGGATAAACTTATTCTTCAAGGGAATAAGATGTTTAATTACGGTGAAGAAAATAAAGGAAATTGCTGGTCAACGGATTATTGGCAAAACCATAACTGGATAAATTATTCTGGTTTATTGACATCGGCTTATGCTATTCGTGCGGAGTATGAGGGTGCAGAGAAGTGGATTTCAACGATTAAAGATAATTTTGAAAAAGTATTTGAATATTTACCAAAAGACGGTTCTAATTATGAAGGAACGGTTTATTGGCGTTATGCGATTAATTCATTTCTTTCTGCTGCCGACTTAATCCGCAAAGACGGCGGAACGAACTATTTTGAAACTGATTTTTTTAAAAATACTTTTTATTACCGCCTCTATCAATCTGCTCCCAATTGGGAAGAAAACATCAACTTTGGCGATACACATGATAGGAGAAGTTCGCATTCTATTTGTGCTTATTACAAACTCGCATCAGAACATCAAAATGGTTATGCACAATGGTTGGGCGAATTGGTGCGCACCAAATTTCTATTTAGAGAAGCCTATCAATCTAAGGTGTTCCCAGGCATTTTGCCCGAAGCGTTTTTGGAATTAATCTGGTACAATCCAGCTATTGAACAAAAAACGCCCGATGATTTGCCTTTGACGAAATATTTTAAAGACTTGGGTTTAGTCGTTATGCGTTCGGGTTGGGATGAAGATGCAACACATCTTTCTTTTAAATCAAGTCCTCCGGGAGGTCACAAACAATGGGAACTAAGCTGGGAATTGAATAAAAAGAACGGTTGGAGAACACGGAGTTTGACGCATTATCACGTTGATTTCAATCATTTTATTTTAATGCATAAAGGTGCCTCTTTGGTCATCGATGAAGGTTATAATCGGACTTCGAGAGCAGAAATTCATAATTTGATTACGGTTGATGGAACGGGTTGTGTTGGGGAGAAAATTTGGGACGAAGGCGATTTGAGTGACCCAGTTTTATTTGATTTGAACTGTAAAGGCATTCATAACGTCTGGCGAGATGTTCCCGAAAGTGCAATTGCTAAAATTGAAGCATTTTCTAATGAAAACGGCTATATTTACGCCATTGGGGAATCAAGTCAGATGTATTATCCAGAAATGGAATTAACTCGGAATGCTCGACATATTATTAATAGTCAATTGGGTTATTTCATCTTATTAGATGAACTCGAAAGTAATCTGGAACATACTTACACCTGGCGTATTCACTCCGAAAAGTATGCTATTAAACGTGCTGAAGACCAGTTTGAAATACTCAATGGCAGTGGTGCATTGAATGTTTTTGCAATGTTTCCAGAAGCCCGCAATTCAAGTATTGATGAAACTTTAGTGGAAGAAATGATGACGCCACAACGTCCCGATGACATTCGGCGCATCCGTTTAAAAACATTAAAAATTGAGAATAGCGTCAAAAGTAAAAATACCTATTTCTTGAATGTTTTTCAACCGAAAGATGGACTTTCAAATGGTAATCAAAATGACATTTCTGTAAAGCGCATCAAAGGAAAAGGCTGCATCGGTGTAGAAATTATATCAAAAAACCACACTGAGATTTTTATTTTTTCTAATGAAAATAAAATAACCTATGGCAATATTCAATCACAATCAAAATGGGTATCTATAGTCAAGGATAACGAAGGAAGTATTGTCAA